>NZ_JBEXCV010000161.1:0-19333 GCF_040605455.1 Embleya sp. NPDC005575
CGGGTCGGCCGGCGTGGGCCGACCCGGACGCCATGCTCAGGTCAGGTCGAACCGGTCCAGGTTCATCACCTTGTCCCACGCGGCGACGAAGTCGTGTACGAACTTCTCCTTCGCGTCGTCGCTCGCGTAGACCTCCGCGAGCGCGCGCAGCTCGGAGTTCGAGCCGAAGACGAGGTCGACCCGGCTGCCGGTCCACTTGACCTCGCCGGTGGCGGCGTCGCGACCCTCGAACGTGCTCGCGTCCTCGGAAGTGGCCTTCCACGTCGTGCCCAGGTCGAGCAGGTTGACGAAGAAGTCGTTGGTCAGGACTCCGGGGGTCGCCGTCAAGGCGCCGAGCGGGGACTGCTGGTGGTTCGCGCCCAGGACCCGCAGGCCGCCGACGAGGGCGGTCGCCTCCGGGGCGCTCAGGGTCAGCAGGTTCGCCCGGTCGATCAGCAGGTACTCGGCCGGCAGCCGGTTGCCCTTCCCGAGGTAGTTGCGGAACCCGTCGGCGGCCGGCTCCAGCGCGGTGAAGGACTCCACGTCGGTCAGTTCCTGCGAGGCGTCCACGCGGCCGGCCGTGAACGGGACCTCGACGTCGAAGCCGGCGTCCTTGGCGGCGCGCTCGACCGCGGCGGCACCGGCCAGCACGATCAGGTCGGCCAGCGAGATCCGCTTGCCGTCGGTGCGGTCGGCGTTGAACGCCTCCTGAATCCCCTCCAGGACGCCCAGCACCGCGGCCAGTTCGTCGGGCTCGTTGACCTCCCACCCGATCTGCGGCTGGAGGCGGATGCGCGCACCGTTGGCGCCGCCGCGCTTGTCGCTGCCGCGGAAGGACGAGGCCGACGCCCACGCGGTGGACACGAGCCGGGAGACCGACAGGCCCGAGTCGAGGATCCGACTCTTGAGCGAGGCGATGTCCGCGGCATCGACGAGCTCGTGCGTCACCGCCGGCAGCGGGTCCTGCCACAGCAGCGTCTCGGCGGGGACCTCCGGACCGAGGTAGCGCACGACCGGGCCCATGTCGCGGTGGGTCAGCTTGAACCACGCGCGGGCGAAGGCGTCCGCGAACGCGTCGGGGTTCTCCAGGAAGCGCCGCGAGATCTGCTCGTAGGCCGGGTCGAACCGGAGCGAGAGGTCGGTCGTCAGCATCGTCGGCGCGTGCGTCTTCGACGAGTCGTGCGCGTCGGGCACGGTGCCCGCGCCGCCGCCGTCCTTCGGCCGCCACTGGTGCGCACCGGCCGGGCTCTGGAACAGCTCCCACTCGTGGCCGAACAGAATCTCGAAGAAGCTGTTGTCCCAGGTCACCGGGGTGTTGGTCCAGATGCCCTCAAGCCCGCTGGTGATCGCGTCGCCGCCCTTGCCGGTGCCGAAGGAGCTCTTCCAGCCCAGGCCCTGCTGCTCCAACGGCGAAGCCTCGGGGTCGGGGCCGACACTGTCCGCGGGACCCGCGCCGTGGGTCTTGCCGAAGGTGTGGCCGCCCGCGATCAGGGCGACCGTCTCCTCGTCGTTCATCGCCATCCGGCGGAACGTCTCGCGGATGTCGCGCGCCGCGGCCAGCGGGTCCGGGTTGCCGTTCGGGCCCTCGGGGTTGACGTAGATCAGGCCCATCTGGACCGCGCCGAGCGGGTTCTCCAGATCCCGGTCGCCGGTGTAGCGCTCGTCGCCGAGCCACGTGGTCTCCGGGCCCCAGTACACGTCCTCGTCGGGCTCCCACACGTCCGCCCGACCGCCGCCGAAGCCGAAGGTCTCGAAGCCCATCGACTCCAGGGCGACGTTGCCGGTGAGGACCAGCAGGTCGGCCCAGGACAGGTTGCGGCCGTACTTCTTCTTGACCGGCCACAGCAACCGGCGGGCCTTGTCGAGGCTCGCGTTGTCCGGCCAGCTGTTGAGGGGCGCGAAGCGCTGCTGACCGGCGCCCGCGCCGCCGCGGCCGTCGCTGATCCGGTAGGTGCCGGCGCTGTGCCACGCCATCCGGATCATCAGCGGCCCGTAGTTGCCGAAGTCGGCCGGCCACCAGTCCTGCGAGGTGGTCAGCACCTCGGCGATGTCCCGCTTCACGGTGGCGAGATCGAGGGTGTTGAACGCCTCGGCGTAGTCGAAGTCCTCACCGAAGGGGTTGGCCACGGCCGGGTTCTTGGCAAGGATCTTCAGGTTGAGCCGCTCCGGCCACCACTGGCGGTTGCCGCCGCCCTGGGTCGGGTGCGGGGCGCGTCCGTGTGCGACGGGGCAGCCGCCCTCGCCCTCCGTCTTCGCGTCTACGACGATTGCATCATGGTTCTCAGACATGGGATTCCTTCCGGACCAGGCGGATCACAGTGCTCGGAACTGCGGGTCACGGTGCTGGGGAACTGCGGGCGGTGAAACGGTCGGGGCACCGACCCCGGTCGGCGACGACACGACAGCCCCGGTCGAACCGGGCCGGGCCGCCCGCCGTTTCGAGGCGGTGTACGGGTCGCGCCGTCGGGAGCGGGTGAAGGGTCTCGCGTGCGGCTCGAAGGGGAACGTGATCATGTTCCTCCCATACCCATCGCGCGCCGGGGAGGCGATCACCTCGACGCCGAGGTGGTCACCGTCCGGAACGCTCCGGAGCAGCGCGACGCGGGTGGCCGTCATCCGCAGGCCGGTACCGCGCGGCTTCTCGACGGTGGTGCAGTCACGTCTGCGTCTCCTGCCGTATTGGAGTCTTCACTACCCCTTGGCTGCCGCCGGAACCGATCCTACGATGGACAGAGTCCAAGTCAAGATGCTCGCCAATCCCGCACCCAACCGGAACCCGGACGTCCACCGGTAAACTTCGGTGCCCCACCGAGCCTGAATAGGTGAACCGACATGAGCGACCTGTTGGAACGGCTGCGAGCGCGCGGTTGGCGGATGACCTCCCAGCGGCGTGTCGTTGCGGAGGTCCTGGACGGCGACCACGTGCATCTGACGGCCGACGAGGTACACGCCCGCGCGGCGCGGCGGCTGCCCGAGATCTCCCGGGCGACCGTCTACAACGCCTTGGGCGAGCTGGTCTCGCTCGGCGAGGTCAAGGAGGTCTCCACCGACGGCCGCGCCAAGCGCTACGACCCCAACGCCCACCACCCGCACCAGCACCTGGTGTGCTCCGCCTGCGGAACCGTGCGCGACGTGCACCCGACCGGCAATCCGCTGGCCGACCTCCCGCCGGATCAGCGATTCGGCTTCTCCATCTCCGAGGCCGAGGTCACCTACCGCGGCCTGTGCCCTTCCTGCGCATAGACGCCCGAGGCCGCGGCCCGCCCGTCCGCCGGCCGTTCAGGAGTGCGGGCGGCGCCCCGCCGGCTCGGTGCACCCGCCCCAACGGCCGCGTGCGCCCGGGCGGAGCGGATCGATCAGGAATCGAGAAGCCCGACCACCAGGCCGCAGCCGGCGTGACGGTCACGGCCGGCGCCCGCCCGGTGACCGCCGCTTCGGCGGACGGCGCGCCCCACCCGGACCTCCTCCGCCGGCGCAAGCGCACGAACGCACCGTATGTAGCGTTCGGACCTGATCGGATCGAGCCAGGCGACGCCGGGTGAGGCCGCGAAGGCGTGCCGCCCGAGAGATGGAGACACGATAAGCATGGCCAAGAGAACGGACTCTCGGGCGCCTGCGCCGCACGTTGCCGACAGCCACGATTTGATCCGCGTGCACGGGGCGCGCGTAAACAACCTCAAGGACGTCAGCGTCGAGATCCCCAAGCGTCGGTTGACGGTGTTCACCGGCGTCTCCGGCTCGGGCAAGAGCTCCCTGGTGTTCGGCACGATCGCCGCGGAGTCGCAACGGCTGATCAACGAGACGTACAGCGCCTTCGTGCAGGGCTTCATGCCGACACTGGCGCGCCCGGAGGTCGACGTCCTCGAAGGACTGACCACCGCGATCCTCGTCGACCAGCAGCGCATGGGTGCCGATCCGCGCTCCACGGTCGGCACCGCCACCGACGCCAACGCGATGTTGCGCATCCTGTTCAGCCGACTCGGCAAGCCGCACATCGGTCCGCCCAGCGCGTACGCCTTCAACGTGCCCTCGGTCCGCGCGAGCGGTGCCATCACCGTCGAACGCGGTGCCAAGAAGGCGGTGAAGGCGACCTTCAACCGCACCGGCGGCATGTGTCCGCGCTGCGAGGGCCGGGGCACGGTCTCCGACATCGACCTCACCCAGCTCTACGACGACTCCAAGTCGCTCAACGAGGGCGCGATCACGGTCCCCGGCTACAGCATGGACGGCTGGTACGGCCGCATCTTCGGCGGCTGCGGCTTCTTCTCCCCGGATAAACCGATCCGTGAGTTCACCAGGAAGGAGCTGAACGACCTCCTCCACAAGGAGCCGACCAAGATCAAAGTCGACGGCATCAACCTGACGTACGAGGGTCTGATCCCGAAGATCCGCAAGTCGATGTTGGCCAAGGACGTCGACGCGCTACAGCCGCACATCCGCGCTTTCGTGGAGCGGGCGATGACGTTCACCACCTGCCCCGAGTGCGACGGCACCCGGCTGAGCGAGGGGGCCCGGGCCTCGAAGATCGAGCGGATCAGCATCGCCGACGCGTGCGCGATGCAGATCAGCGACCTGGCCGCGTGGATCCGCGACCTCGACGAGCCGTCGGTGGCACCGCTGCTCGCCACGTTGCGACAGACCCTCGACTCGTTCGTGGAGATCGGACTGGGCTACCTCTCGCTCGACCGGCCCGCGGGCACCCTGTCGGGCGGCGAGGCGCAGCGCGTCAAGATGATCCGCCACCTGGGCTCGTCGCTGACCGACACCACCTACGTCTTCGACGAGCCCACCATCGGGCTGCATCCGCATGACATCCAGCGCATGAACGGCCTGCTGCTGCGGCTGCGGGACAAGGGCAACACGGTGCTCGTCGTGGAGCACAAGCCGGAGACGATCGCGATCGCCGACCACGTGATCGACCTCGGCCCCGGCGCCGGGACGGCGGGCGGCACCATCTGCTTCGAGGGCACCGTCGAGGCACTGCGGACGGGCGGCACCGTCACCGGCCGCCATTTCGACGATCGGGCCGTCCTCAAGGAGAAGGTACGGACACCCTCCGGCGCGCTGGAGATCCGCGCCGCGAGGACGCACAACCTGCGCGACGTGGACGTGGACATCCCGCTCGGGGTGCTGGTCGTCGTCACCGGCGTCGCCGGCTCCGGCAAGAGTTCGCTCGTGAACGGGTCGCTGGTCAAGGATTCGCAGTCCGCCGCGGGCGCGGGCGTGGTGTCGGTCGACCAGAGTGCGATCCGCGGTTCGCGGCGGAGCAACCCGGCGACGTACACCGGACTTCTCGACCCGATCCGCAAGTCGTTCGCGAAGGCCAACGGGGTGAAGCCGGCGCTGTTCAGTGCCAACTCCGAGGGGGCCTGCCCCACCTGCAACGGGGTCGGCGTCGTCTACACCGACCTGGCGATGATGGCCGGCGTCGCGAGCCTGTGCGAGGAGTGCGAGGGGAAGCGGTTCGAGGCGTCGGTGCTGGAGTACCACCTCGGCGGTCGCGACATCAGCGAGGTGCTCGCGATGTCGGTGACCGAGGCCGAGGATTTCTTCGGCTCCGGCGAGGCGCGCACGCCGGCCGCGCACGCCATCCTCGTCCGGCTCGCCGAGGTCGGGCTCGGCTACCTCAGCCTGGGTCAGCCGCTCACCACGCTGTCCGGCGGCGAGCGGCAGCGGCTCAAGCTGGCCACGCACATGGCCGAGAAGGGCGGTGTGTACGTCCTCGACGAGCCGACCACCGGTCTGCACCTCGCCGACGTCGAGCAGTTGCTCGGTCTGCTGGACCGGCTCGTCGACTCCGGCAAGTCGGTCGTCGTCATCGAGCACCACCAAGCGGTCATGGCGCACGCCGACTGGATCATCGACCTCGGCCCGGGCGCCGGTCACGACGGCGGCCGGATCGTCTTCGAGGGCACCCCCGCCGACCTCGTCGCCGACCGCTCCACGCTCACCGGCGAGCACCTGGCGGCCTACGTCGGCGGCTGAGCGATCGGCCGGCCGTGGCGGGCAGGCCGCCCGCGCGCTCGACGCGATGACGTCGGTCTCGTACGGCCCCGAGGCGATCGTCTCGGGGCCGGGTCCGGCGGACGGGGTCGTCGGCCCACTCGTCTCGCGCATCCCCTCCCCGGCCTCGACCGACCCCGCCCTCCCACGCTGCGCGCCGCGATCGGGCCGACCCGGGCAGGGGATCATGGGTGCATGCGTTCCGTTCCCATTCCCGACACCGCCGCCTATCTCGCCGGACACTGGTCCATCGACCGCACCGTGGTCGACGAGCGCTCCGGCGCGCGGGGCACCTTCATCGGTACCGCGGTGTTCCGACGGGTCGACGACGAGCTGCTCGAAGCCGAGTCCGGTGAGTTCGTCTGGGGCGGGATCGCCAACCGGGCGAGCCGCACCCACCGGCTGGTCCCGCAGGCCGACGGCACGGCCGAGGTGCTCTTCGCCGACGGCAGGCCCTTCCACCATCTCGACCTGCGCACCGGCCACTGGAGCACCGGGCACCCGTGCGCCGCCGACCGCTACGACGGGGAGTTCACCGTCGTGTCGCCGGACGAGTGGCACCTGCGGTGGCGGGTGGAAGGTCCGGCGAAGACACAGGTGCTGACGTCCGTCTACCGACGTCGGCACTGACCGTACGCCCGCCCGCGGTTCGTACGGCGACGACGTCGCGGATCGCGGCGCGTGCGGTTTCGGTCGCCTGCCGCAACGGGGCTTCGGCCGCCGGTGCCTGCCAACGGCGCACGGTGCGACACGCGCCTTCGGTGTCGATGTGCAACCAGCAACCCCTGTCGAGTTGCTCGACGCCGGACCACACCCTGCGCGTGCACGGGGGTCGGGGCGTCCCGGGGGCCAACAGGCGCGGTGCCAAGGCCTCTTCGTCCGGGTGCGCCCCGACGAGATCGGCGAGCCGCCGCGGCCGGTCCGCCGCCACGGTCACTCCGGCGATCCGGGCGTAAAAGATCTGTCGGGTGCCGGCCGGGGCGCCCTGGGCGCGGATGCGGCCGTCGATCGAGGCGAGCAGGTGGATGCTGCCCGGGAGGATGCGGGCCAGTTCGTCCAGGTCGTGCGCTGACCGGGCACCGGCCAGGACGCGGGTCGCGGCGGCGACGTCGAGCCGGGTGTGCCCGAACAGCACGAGGCGACGCGTGCCGGCGACCACCGTGGTGATGTCCTCGTTGGACCAGTGCCCCACGAGCCAGGGCCGGCCCGAGGCGTGCCCGACGCACCGCAACGGTGATCCGGCGTTCGCGATGGTGATCGGGGCCGACACGGACGCGTCCGGAAGGATCAGAAAATCCATGGCCTACTCCCAGGCGTGGTGATGCGGTGCGGTGATCCGGGTGCGGTGTCCGCACGGCGTGCGGCGCCGGTGGTGCGCAGGCGCAGCAAGCGCCTCGAAGACGTCGACGAAATCGACATCCCCTTCCCGTTTGGACCCCCGCCACGCTAGGCCGACCCCGGTCCCGAACACCTGGGTTCCCGGTCCCAACCGGGTCCCACCCCGGTCCGGGACACCCACCGCGGCGAGGGCCGGCGGATCGAAGGCGTCGGTCGCCAGTCTGGCCGGTCAGGGACGGGAGGCGGGGGTCGGCGAGGAAGGCGATCGTTTCGGCGATGTCGCGCGGTGTGGATTCGGCGAAGACCGCGTCGGGGAGCCCGAGATCGCCGCCGCGTCGACCGCGCTGTGTGCCGGGCCCGGTTTCCGGGCCGGCGACTTGGTGTGATCGGGCGCGGCGCGGCGGACATGAAGGGCGGTATCGCCGCGGCGGTCGAGATCTTCAGCCCGAACAGCATCTACGGGCGCTGGGGTTGGCGCGGCCTGCTCTCCTACGCGCTGGGCGTCGCGGCCCTGGTGCCGTTCATGGTCACCGGCTTCTACACCGGGCTCATGGTCGACACCCTCGACGGCGCCGACATCGCCTTCGTCGTCGCACTCCTGGTCTGGGGGCGGCCTACCGGCTGACGACCCGGCGCCTCGACCTTACCCCGAGCAACAGGCCATCGAACCAAGCAAGTTGCACCTCGACGGCACAAACACACGGTCATCCGTTCCAAACCCCGCGTCAGCGGATGACCCCCGCGGGTCGACGCCCCGCATCCACGGTGCAGTCCTCGGCCCGGCACACCCGCCGGGTGATCACCGTCGCGGTGGGGGCGGTGAGCAGCGTGCCGACGAATCCGTCCGCAACCGCTTCGACCTCCACGCGACGCGTCGCACCCGTCAGCCGCTCAACACCCGCCACCACCACCGCGCATCCAGGCGGTGCTGCCGATAGCCCGATCACCGGCCTCGGCCCGATCCCTCTCGCCACCCCCCGAGACCCGCAACAGGTCCCGAGGTCCCTCATCGGCGTCCCGGCGGCCGAACGAGAGCACCACCGACAACGCGATCGCACCCAGCAGCAGCACCCCGACGGCGATCAATACCACCGCTTCCATGTCAACTCCCCCTCCACAAAGGGCACTACGCCCTCCCTGTCAATCTTCCGCCGCACCGGATCCCTCGAACGCCGCGCCATCTGAACATTCGGTGAACAAATGTGAGAGACACGAGGCCCACTGAGCCGGTTGTCGACGGTTCGGCTCCGCGGCGGGCGGGTGGGGCTCCGGGCGTGGTGGCAGCGCGGCGGCGACCCGAGTCGTGGCCGCGCTGCCGGGGAGGGGTGTCGGGGTCAGCCCTCGGCGGGGAGTTCGTAGACGTGGTCCGGGGTGACGATGGAGGTGATCGCGCGGGCGAACAGGGTGCTCGGCTCGTAGCCGTCGTGCAGAATGTCGGTGTTGAGCAGGATCACCATGGTCGCGTCCTGCTCCGGCAGATACATCGTCACGCTCTCGTAGCCCGGCAGCGAGCCGTTGTGCCCGATCCAACCGTGGGTCTGGAACAGGCCCAGGCCATACCCGGCACCGTCGAAACCGGGTACCGGGATGCGCGCCGGGCAACAGCGCGTCGACGAGTCGGCACGCTGTTGCCCGGCGCGCGGTCAGTTCTCGGTGTCGGCCGCGTGCAGCAGGGACCGTACCCTCCCGTCGGCGCCGAAGCGGTATTGCAGGGCCCACTCGCAGAATTCCCGGGTCGTGTCGTCGGGATGATCGCGCATCGCCTCCAGCAGTTCCTCGGACGGATCCGTTCGCCCTGCGCGGCGGTCCTGCGCCGTGAACGTCAACAGGTAGGCCAGTGCCCTGGAGACCGGATAAAACCGCGGGTCGCCCCTGGTGACATCGCCAGTGGCAAGTTCCCGCAGGATCACGGCCGTTCCGGCGCGGACGGTTTTGAGGTTACCGCGGTCCCGCGCGCCGAATCCGGCCCCGAAACAATCCCCTATGGCGAACAGGACGGCGTGCATCTCGGTGATCCGGGCGTCCGTCGGCCCGGCCGCCAGTTTCGCGTGCGCCTCCTTGCATGCCTGGACCAGGATCTGCGCCACGGTGTTGTCCCGGCGCTGAAGAAATCCGATGGCGAACAGCGCCCGGACCCGTAACCAGGACTGCTCCTTCTCGCGTTCGAGCACGTGTTCCAGCGCGTGCACGACGGCCCCGGTCCACCCACCCGACAGCAGGGCGTCGACCGCCCGCCGCCGTTGCACCACGGCGTTCTGCAGGAGCAGGTGCATGAACAGGGCCTTGGTGGGTTGCAGGATGCGCTCGGGAATCTCCTGGGAGTCCAGCGAATCGGCTGCGGCCCGCACGATGGCGAACCAGGATTCGTCCTCGGGGTCGGGTGTCGGCCACGAGTTGCAGACCGGCGTCCCGGCATCGAGGACGGACTCCAGGGTGGCCGCCGTCCAGCGCAGACCTCCCGCCGCGTCCGTGCTCGCCGTCTGCGAGCGGAACCACCGCACCAGGTCCCGTAGTTCGGTCTCGATTTCGCGGACGCGTCGAGCCTGCGCGTCGTCGTGGGAACGGCGCGGATTGTGGACGAGGGTGCGTTGCCACAGGCCCAGCGCGGCGGTTCCGCGTTCCCTGGTCGTGGACCCCGAATCGGTCGCCCGCGCGATCAGCAGGTCCCGCACCCAGTCGTCCTCGGGTGGTGACCACGACTCGGGGATCACGACAGCGAGTTCCAGGTCCAGGGAACGTCCCGGGCACACGCTCCTGCGCCGGAGTTCGTCGGCGTCCTTGAGGAGCCGGATCACCCAGCCCTTGAGATGCGAGCTGGAGGTAAGGTTGTCCTCGCACAGGTGGACCAGTTGGGTGAGCACCCGCCAGTGCCGAAAGCCCAGGGGCGACGTGCGCAGTCCGCCGCCGATGAGGTCGCCGAGATCGGCGTCGTACGCGTACTTGGTGAGGCTGCCCAGCAATACCAGCGCGTCGATGTTGCGCGGTGTGGGAGGGGCGCCTCCGATCAACGCGAGTCGTTCGGCGATCGCATGGATCTTCCTCTTGTACTTCTGCCGCAGTTCCGAGGACGAACGTCTGGCGTGGTCGACGGGCATGAACAGGGACAACAGGGCCGACGCCTGGACCAGCACAGCGAATTCGGTATCCGCGTCATCCTGCAGGATCTCCCACGTCCACCCGGCCGGAAGGTGCGCCGGCAGGCTGTCGTTCCGGGCGAGTCCGCGCAACCGGATGCCGAGCGAGTTCAGCCCGCCCAGGGATTCGGTGTCGGGGGCCAGCGCGACGATGGCCCGGTCGAGGTTGCGCAGCCAGTCGCCGGTCAGCGCCACCGGTTCCCGGCCGGTCGGCCGGTTCGGGGACGCCCCGTTCGCGGTCGGGCCGCGCAGGCTGCCGGTGACCTTCGCCGGCGCGCTGCCGGCCCCGCGGGCCACCGCGTTCTGCGAGATTCCATAACGCTCCAGCCGTGCCAACTGCGCGGCGAGCGCGTAGCGCATCAACTGCCCCACGTCGTCGATGTCGTCGACGCGATGCCGAATGCGTTCGTCGCCGGGCCGGGCGGCATCACGGTCGACGCCCTCTACGGCCGTGCGTTCTCCGGGGTTCATTCCGAAACGCTAACAGCGCTGTTACCGCTGCGCACCACACATGTCGGCAAGCATGCCAAGCCTGTTACCCGTTCCCATCGGAACCGTCCTGACCTGCACAAACGACTTCACACGGCGATCCGGACAGGCTTGTCGGGCCGACGCGAGGCCGCCCAGGATGAGGAACGGAAGCGCAGCCTCGGCTCACCGAGACGACCCATGGAGCGAACATGCCGGAGATCTCCTCCGCCCCCGCCGACGCCGGCTCGCCGGTCCCGCGAATGCCGCAGGTGCCGGACGCCCCCGATGTGCACGACCAACCGGTCGACGAGGCCGCTCGGTTCGAGACCGTCGGGTCCCAATGGCGCGGCGCCCTCTGCGCGTTCGGCTACATCGGCCTCGCCCGGACGGCACAGGCCGAGTTCGACCTCGACGGCGTCGCCGCTGCTCTCCCCTTGTACGCGGTATCCGTGGCGGCGGCCGGCCTGACCGACGGTCTCGGCCGCCGCCTCACCGATCGACTCGCCCGCCGCGGCCTCGTCGTCCCGCGCGCGTGCCGCGCGATCGGCAGGCTGCTCGCCGCTTGCGTCCCGCCCACAGCGGTCCTCCCGTGGCTCGACCCGCAGCCCTTGATCGGCGCCACGACGCTGCCGCCGGCCCCGAGCCCGGCCCCGGCCGGTGAGGCTCTCGGGCGCCGATCGCCCGTCCCCGAACGGCTGCCGAATGTCGTGCCGCCGCGCAGGCACCACCTTCGCCGCCGGCGGCCCCGGACGTCGGCGAGCCGACCCGCCGGGTCGCCTCTCCGGCAGGCAACCGACACCGCGCCGTGCTCGCTCGCGTCCCCGACGAACGAGGCACTGCCGTACGAGAGTTCATGGTGAAAGGCACGCGCACGGCTGCCGGCTCACCCCGCCCCGGCCCACGCCCCGCGGTGCATCCGCTCTCAGCAGATCCGCTCTGGGCAGATCGGCTTGGCGTCGCCGTGTGCGGCGGCCCAGGGTGGAGACATGAGCAATGAAACGAAACCCCCGCTGTTCCAAGAACACACGCGGCGCGAACTGTACGGGCAGCGCGTCCTGGTCCTCGACGGCCCGTTGGACGACGACAACGGCACGTTGCTCGCCACGCAATTGCTCACGCTGGCGGGGGAGGACCCCACCGCGGACATCGCGTTGTGGATTCACTCGCCCGGCGGGTCGGTGCCGTCGATGCTCGCGATCCGCGATGTCATGCGGCTCATCCCGTGCGACGTGTCCACTTTGGTGCTCGGCATCGCCTACAGCGCGGGCCAGTTCCTGCTCTCGTCGGGCGAGCCGGGAAAGCGCCGGGCGCTACCGCACGCGCGGGTGCTCATGCACCAGGGCTCCGCCGGTATCGCCGGGACCGCCGTCGACATCGAGTTGCAGGCCAACGACCTTCGGCACACCCGCGACACGGTGCTCGGCCTGATCGCGGAGGATACCGGCCAGCCCATCGAACGGGTCTTCGAGGACTCGCTGCACGACCGCTGGTACACCGCACAGGAGGCCCTCGACTACGGCTTCATCGATGCCATCGTCCAGAAGTTCGACGAGATCGCCCCACGCGGTGCTCGCCGTGTCGCCAAGAACGCCGGATTCCAGGGGGCCTCGGCATGAGTACCTACGCCATTCCGAACGTCATCACCCGCAACTCCCGCGGCGAACGCATCATGGACGTGTATTCGCACCTGCTCGCGGAGCGCGTCGTCTATCTGGGGACGGCCATCGACGCGGGCGTCGCCAACGCGCTCGTGGCGCAGTTGTTGTTCCTGGAGGCGGACAACCACGAACAGGACATCCAGTTCTACATCAACTGCGAGGGCGGCGACCCCAGCGCCATGCTGGCGGTGTACGACACGATGCGCTACGTGCGTTCGGAGGTTGCCACCACGTGCGTGGGCCAAGCCGTCGCGGTGGGCGCCGTGCTGCTGGCCGCGGGTGCACCCGGCAAGCGCGCCGCGCTGCCCCACGCGCGGGTGGTGCTGCATCAGCCCGCCGCGCAGGGACGCGGTACGATCCCGGACCTGATCCTGCAGGCGGACGAGGTGGTACGCGTGCGCGCGGACATCGAAAAGATCCTCTCCCGGCACACCGGCCAAAGCACGGCCACCCTGCGTGCGGACACCGACCACGACCGGGTCTTCACCGCGGCGGCGGCGAAGGAGTACGGACTCGTCGACGTCGTGCTCGAAGAACGGTGACGCACCCCGACCGGCGCGCCACCGCCGTTCCCGGTCGTCGTGCCGTCACGCCGCCAAGGCGAGAGCGGCTCGGCAAACCGCGGTGGAACGGCCCATCGGGCGCACACTCTTCAGGTTTTCGCTGACCGCGAGCGTCAGATCGACCAGGGTCACGTCCAGCGCGCCGGCCATCGCCGCGATCATCTCGCTCGACGGCTCCTTGATGCCGCGCTCCACCTCGGAGAGGTACTGCGGCGAAACGCCGGCGCGGCCCGCCGTCTCGACGAGCGTCTCGCTCCGTTCGTGGCGAAGCGACCGCAGGTGTTCACCGAGCACGTCCCGCCACAGCGGCTCACGACTCGGCGCGCTCGATCGGCGTGACGCGGGCGCGGGCGCGGGTTTCCGCGCGGGCGCCGGTGCAGGCGCGGGCGACGCCGGTGCGGCGTGCCCGTTGTCGTCGGTACGGTGCGAAAGCGATGGGGCGGTCTCGGCCATGCCTCATGGTAGGCCGCCCCCCGCGTTCTTTCCCCGTTGTCCGCCCGCAGCGGAATCCGGCACGACATCGGGGTGATGGATCCGAAGAGGTGTTGGTCCAGTCCTTTGAACGCCCATGCCGCACGCTGGATCGGGCCGAGGCCGCGCCTGCCCTGTCCGAGCAGGCGGCGGACCCGGCCGCCGGGTTGCGGCTCACGTGCCGGCCAGCGCCTCGGTCGGGGTCAGCCGGGACGCCCGGATCGAGGGGTAGACACCGGCCACCATGCCCACCAGGACCGCGCCGCCGAAGCCCGCCGCGACGGAGGCCGGCGAAACCACCGCGGGCCAGCGTTGGAACCAGGCGTAGCCGATGGTCGCGGATACTCCCAGGGCCGTGCCGGCGAGGCCGCCCAGGGCGGACAGGGCGATGGACTCGGTGAGGAACTGCCCGCGGATCTGACCGCGGTTGGCGCCCAGGGCGCGGCGCAGGCCGATTTCCTTGCGGCGTTCCAGGACCGAGATGAACATCGTGTTGGCCACCCCGATACCGCCGACCAGGAGGGCGACGCCGGCGAGTCCCAGGAACAGTGCGGAAAACGTACTCTCGGTCGCGCGTTTCGCGGCCAGGGCGTCGGAGGGGCGGCTGACCTGGACCAGGCCGGGAAGCGCCGGGTTGACGGTTTGCGCCAGGACCGCGCGCACGGACTCGATGGCCGATTCGGCGGTGCGGACGTAGACGACGGTGGGATGGCCGTCGAAGCCCAGGCTCGTGCGCGCGGCCTCCCAGCCGACCAGGACAGCCCGGTCGATGTCGGGAGCCAGCGGGGCCGGCGCGAGGATGCCGACGACGGTGAACCAGCGGTTGCCGATGACGACCTGAGGTGGCGCCTGGCCCGGCGTCAACGTGTCGAAGCCGAGTCGGAGGCCGGCCTCGTGGCCGAGGACGACGGTCGGGAAGCGTTCGGTGACCGCGTCGAGGAAGCGTCCGGAACGGACCTTGCCGTGGATGGCTTCGAGAAGGTTGGGTCGGCTCGCCAACACCGCCAGCCCCGAGCCGTCGTTCGGATCGACCCGGTCCGAACGACGCACCACCGCATGGGTGTTCGCGACCGCGCTGGTGAGCGTGACCGGGCCGATTCGGGCGGCCATCGCGTCGGCGGCCTCGGGCAGCAGTACCGGGGGCTTTTGATCCGGCTGCGGTTCGGCGCGCAGCGTATCGGTGCCCAGCGCGGAGAGTTCGTTCATCAACGCCTTCTGGCTCGACGCCGGAATCCCGATGACGATGATCATCGTCGCGATGCCGATCGAGATGCCGAGGGCGGACAGCGCCGCGCGCATCTTGCGGGTGCGGATTCCGAGCAGGCCGAGCCGCAGGATGTCGGCCGGGGCCAGCCGCACGGGTCGGGTCGGATCGGTCGCGGCCGCCGCTCGCACCGAGCGCGCGCGACGGCTCACGAGTGGCCCCCCAATCCTGCGGCCGGCACGGGTGCGACCGGTGCCACGGGTGACACAGGTGCCGCGTCTCCGGGCCTCTCCGACGCCTCGACCTCTTCGCATCTCGCGGACCCGTTCGACGCGTCGAACCCATCGAAACTCACGGCCACTTCGACCGATTCGGCCAGCTCGGCCTCCGACTGCCGCGTGTCTTTGACCAGTCGGCCGTCGCGGATCTCCACGCGGCGCGGCAGCCCGGCGGCGATGTCCCGGTCGTGCGTGATGATCGCGATCGTGGCTCCTTCGGCGTTCAGCTGATGCAACAACTCCAGGACCGCCTGCCCGTTCGCCGTGTCCAGGGCGCCGGTGGGCTCGTCGGCCAGGACGAGGGCGGGCGCGTTGACCAACGCCCTTGCGATCGCGACGCGTTGGCGTTCGCCGCCGGAGAGTTCGTTGGGCCGATGTCCGGCTCGGCGGGCCAGGCCGACCCGGCCGAGCGCCTGCACCGCGAGTGGCAGGCGGCGGCGGCGCGGAACGCCCGCGTACAGCAGCCCGGTCGCGACGTTCTCCGCGGCGGTGAGCCCGTCGGTGAGGTGGAACTGTTGGAACACGAAGCCGAGCAGGCGTCCGCGCAGTGCGGAGAGCCGGCGGTCGGACAGGGTACCGACGTCGTGGCCCAGGATCGACACCGTACCCGCGGTCGGAGTGTCCAACGTGCCCATCAGGTTGAGCAGGGTGGACTTGCCCGAGCCGGACGGGCCGACGATGCCCACGAGTTCGCCGGCCGCGATCGCGAGCGACACGTCGTCGAGGGCCTTGACACCGCCCGGATATGCCTTGCTCGCGTGTACGACCTCCAGGACCGGACTCACGACGTGGTCACCACCCGCAGGCCCGGCTCCAGGCCGCTGCCTTCGACCTCGACCATGCCCTTGACGAACAGGCCGGTCTTGACCGCCATCAGGCGGCCGACGGGGAGTTGCACGGCGTACCCGCCTTCGCGGAGCGCGACCAGCGCGCCGATCGGCACGACCAGGACACCCTTTCGGGTCTCGGTGGCGAAGCGGACCTGGACGCCGGCCGCGTCGAGGTTCTTCACCGCGGCGGGATCGTCGGGGGTGACGGTAACGGTCATCTTCGCCCCGCCGACGTCCGGACCCGACGCACCCATTCCGGCGTCCTTGCGCTCGGCGGTGCGACCGATCCCGGACACCGTGCCCCGGGTCTCGGTGTTGTCCGGGAGGACGACGGTCACGGGGGTGTCCACCGCGATCGAGCCGATGTCGGCCGCGGCAACGGGCACGCTGACCGCCTTGGCGGTCGGCGTGATGGTCATCACCGGTGCGAGCGATGCGTCGTCGCCGAGCCCGGCGGACAGCGCACCCACCCGGATCTCGCCGGACAACACGGTGACATCGCCGACCTCCAGGACGCCGGTCTGCGAAGTCCCCAACGCTTTCTGCCACTTCTTGACCGCCGCGGACAGGGCGGGAGTCCAGGTCGCCTCGCCGGTCGGCACGCCGGCGGGTTGGCTGCCGATGTCGTAGCCGAGTGCCTTGAGGTTGTCCGCGACCACCCGCACGTCGCGGCCTTGCGGGGGCTTGGCGGCGTCCTTCTTCACGGTTTCCTGCTTGGCGGTGTCCTGCTTGGCGGTGTCCTGCTTCGGATCGCTCTGTTTGGGATCGGACTGCTTGGAATCCGGCTGCTTGGAATCCGACTTCCCGTCCGTGCCGCCGCCCGCCGCGTCCCCTTCCGCCCTTCCCAGCGCACGGAACATCGGGGTCGTCCCATAGAAGAGCGAGACCGGCCGATCGTCCAGGCGGTAGAGCGGCTTGCCGCGGGTGATCGTGTCGCCGCTCTTGGGCAACCACGTCAAGATGCCCTTGCGGCCGGCCTTGAGCGGCTGTTCGGTCCCGAACCCGAGCGTGCCCGGCAGATCGCGGGCGTCGGACAGGTCGGTCCTGGTCACCGTCGCCGTCGCGACGCCGGCCGACTTCTTCGCGGAACCCTTCGACCCGCTGCCACGACTGGTGACGGCGAACGCCGCGACCGCGCCGAGGACCAATACCACGACGACGATCAGCACGACCCGGCGCCCGGCTCGCGCGCGCCGCGGGTCGCGGAACTCGACGGTGCCGGCGCCCCCGTCGTCAGCGCTTGCCACCGAAGGCCTCCATCTTGCATTCCTGTTCGATCCTGCGGTGCTGCTCGTTGGTCAACGTCGATTCGCCCGTGAAGGTCCATCCGTCGGCGATGACCTTGACCTTCATGCCCTTCGCGTTCATGCACTTGACCCAGTCGCGCATGTCGTCGTCGTACTTCGGGTTCGTCTTGCGGTCCATCTCCGGCGCCATCAACGGCATCTTGATCTCGCATTCCTTGAACTCGCGCGCGTACCTCTTGGTGCGCGCAATCTCGCCTTCCACGGATCCGGTCTGCCGGGTGTCGACGCCCTTGGCCGTCAGACACGCCTCGTACGTGGCCCACATGCGCTTCTCTTCCTCCTCCGACGTGTCCAGGCGGCGCTGGGGTCGGCCGGCGGTCGGCGCCTGGGACGTGTCGGCGCTCGTGGCGGGCGGCGCACCCACCTGTCCGCCCGAGGCACCGGGCGCCGCCGGCTGCTCCTTGCCCGCCGTGTCGGATGTGGGAAGCGAGGCGACCTGCGAGGAGGGCTTCTCGGAGTCGCCGCCACCACATGCCGTCAGCACGAGCAGAGCCGCCAGGGCGACGGCGGACAAGGCGGCCGAACGGGAAGCGCGGACGGGCGAAAGCAACGGTTCGATTCGAGACATGGCCGAGATGCTGCCGTCCGGATGTCAGGAACCTGTCAGGTCGAGGTCAGGATGGGATCGGAATCGGGACGACCTGGGCCCGATGGCGATCGGACCAGGTCACGGCACCTAGCATCGACGCCATGTGCGCGCACGTATTGGTGGCCGAGGACGACGAGAAGCAGGCCCGATTGGTCCGCCTGTACCTGGAGCGCGAGGGTCACGTGGTCACCGTCGTGCACGACGGGCGGGACGCGATCGACACGGCCCGTACCAAGCGACCCGACATCCTGGTCCTGGACGTGATGATGCCGCGCGTCGACGGTCTGGATGTCACGCGCGTGCTGCGCCGCGAGAGCGAGCTGCCGATTCTGATGCTCACCGCGCGCTCGACCGAGGACGATCTGCTGCTCGGCCTGGACCTGGGTGCGGACGACTACCTGACCAAGCCGTACAGCCCCCGCGAGCTGATGGCTCGCGTGCGCACGCTGCTGCGCCGAACCGGGCGACCGGCCGGTCCGCCGGACCCGGTCCTGCGGATCGGCGAGCTCTCGGTGGATCCGGTACGGCACGAGGTGGCCGTCGCCGGGCGCCGCGTGGACTGTACGCCCGGCGAGTTCCGAATCCTGGAGGCACTGGTCACCGAGCCGGGTCGGGTGTACACGCGGCAACAGTTGCTCGAACAGGCGCACGGGTTCGACCGGTATGTGACCACCCGCACGGTCGACGTGCACATCATGAACCTGCGCCGGAAGATCGAGGCCGACCCGCGGCGCCCGGCGTATCTGCTGACGGTGTTCGGCGTCGGCTACAAGATCGGCGAGCCGGGTCCGGACGCCCGTGGGGAGCGCGACGGTGGCGCGTAGGGTCCCGCTGCACCGGAGTCTGCTCGTCCGGCTGCTCGCCTCCTCGATCCTGGTCGCGGCATGCGCGGTGGCGGCCACCGCATGGCTGGCCGCGCAGACCACCGAGGGGGCCATCCGCGAGGGGCAGAGCCGGGTCTTGGCCGACGACACCCGGATCTACCGCACGTTGTCGACGTACGCGGCAACGCATCCGCAGTGGGCCGGCGTCGAACCGGTCCTGCGCGAGTTGTCCCGGGAGACCGGCCGACGGATCGCGCTGACCACACGCGAAGGCGCGCCGATCGCGGAATCGGACGCGGGGCCGGCGTCGCCGCCACCGTTCAGCCGCCCGTCGGCCGTCGTCGACCCGCTCGCGGTCGACGCGGCCCTGGTGCCCACCACCGGATCCGACCGCATCGATCCCGAGGCGGTGGGGCCGTTCCGGCTCACGGACGCCGAGCGGGCACAATCGCGCCGTGACGCCGACGTGGCGGTGCAGTGCCTGCGTACGGCGGGCCGCTCCGGTGACATCACGCAGCGGCCGAACGGGCGCTCGGTCGTCACGATCGTGGGCGGAGCCACCGCGACCGGCGAATCCACCGGCCCCGGCGTGATCGCGACTGTGCCGGGTCCGACAGCCCATCCCGACGGCGCCCCGGGCCCCCGCCCGCGGGCATCGCGGAGCCCGAGCGTGGTGTCCGAAGC
>NZ_JBEXCV010000162.1:0-19210 GCF_040605455.1 Embleya sp. NPDC005575
CAACCGCAACGCCGCGGCCGCGGCCGCGGCCGCGGCCGGGGCCCCGCCGCCGGTGTCGGTGAGTACGCCCACCCGGCACGTGCAGAACCAGTTCTGCCCCGACCCGACCGTGAACTGACCCGGTTCGCCGGCGGCCGGGTCGAAGCGGATCCTCGACCCCCCCGGTCGGATCGGGCCACGGCGGCGGGCGTCGCCGACCCGGCGGGGTGCGCGGCTACGCACGTCACCGATCCGCGCCGGTGCGCGGACACGCACCGGCGGGAAACGCCGGGTGAGGGGTCGTTCGCACCGGGGCCGCGCCGATCAGCGGCGGATGTGTTCGGCGGGACCGGCGACCTGCACCGCGGCCTGCTCGCCCGGGCGTTGGGGCTGCCGGTGCGAGTCTGAGTCGGCCGCCGCGGGCCCGGTGCCGCGGGGCTTGTCGCCGGTCCGCAGGACGGTGCCGCGCGGTCCGGGGGTGGGGCGGCACCAATCCAGGTGCGACCGCAGGTGGGCGGGTAGTTGCCGACGGTTCCTGATGTCGAGCTTGCGGTAGACCCGGGTCAGGTGCTGCTCGACGGTGCTCACCGTGATGAACAACTCCTCGGCGATGCCCCGGTTGCTGTAACCGGACGCGGCCAGCGCGGCGACCCGCCTCTCCGATTCGCTCAGATTCGCGCCCGCGCCACCGGTGTTCGCCGGCAACAGGTCGGCGTATGCGTGCGCGATGGTGCGCGCCCGCGGGCGTGCGCCGCAGTCCCGGGTCAGGTGCCAGACGCGGGACTGCAGGGTGGCGGCGCGGACCGGTTCGGCCAGGGCCCGATAGGACTCGGCGAGGGCCTCCAGGGTGCGGGCCAACTCCAGCGTGTCCTCGGACCGGCGCAGCGCCTCGACCGCCTGGGCCAGCAGTGCCGGGCGTTCGGCGACGTCGACGGTCATCGCGCGCAGCCGCAGCGTGGTTCCGCGGATCCGGCCGCCACCGGGGCCGCACAGCCGCAGTTGCTCGGCCACCAGCTCCCGGGCGCGCTCGGTCTCGTCGAGCCGCAGCAGGGCCTCGGCGGCGTCGGTCCGCCAAGGCACGAAGAACGGCTGGTCCACCCCCCAGGTATGGACCAGCCAGGCCACCTGCAGGAAGTCGGCGAGCGCGGCCCGGACCCGATCGGTGGCCAGCAGGAACCGGCCCCGGGCCCGCAGGTAGGCGAGTCCGTGCAGGCTGGTGAACAGGTCCTTGCCGACCGGCTGGTTCACCTGGTGTGCGGCGGCCCCGTAGTCGCCCATCTCGGTGTACACACAGATCAGGGTCGCCAGCGGGCCGCCGAGGAACAGACTCCCGGCGCGTTCGGGAAGTACCGCCATCGCCTGCCGCGCGTACTTCTCCGCATCCGGCAACCGGCCCTGGCGCAGCGCCGCCTGCGCACATGCGGAGCCGAACACGGCCTGCCAGCCGGGGGCTTCGCGCCGGATCGATTCGGCGAGCAGGGCCTGGGCGTGGGCTTCCGCGCGGCTCGCGCGGTCCCGGTCGATCAGCAGGTTCAGTGCGGCGACCAGCGGTGACAGGGTCACGTCGGTCAACCCGGAGATACGCAACAGTCGTTCGGCGGCCTCGATGCGCTCCACCGGATCGGGCGACGGCGCGGCCGGGTGCGGGTGGCGCAGCCACGAGAGCGGGAGATCCGATTCGACGTGGTCGACCCACTCCGCCCGTGGGTCGGTGCGTTCCTTGAGGCGGTCGAGAACCCGGCGGGCGGCGTCGAGGCGGCCGTGCGACAACAATTGGTGGGCCAGCGCCGTCATGCTCGACTCGGGCAGGTCGCCCAGTGCCAGTGCGGTCAACGGCGCGCCCAGGGACCGCTGTTCGGCGGCGTGCGGGTTGAGCCGTCCGGTGACCTCGGCGAGCCGGACGTGCGTCTCGGCGCGCAGGGCCGGATCTCGGCACTGCTCGGCGGCCAGTTCGAGACAGGCGATCGCCCGGTGGGCCCGATCCTCGTCCAACGCCTCCTCGGCGGCCTCGCGCAGCACGTCCACCGCCCACGGGTCGGGCGCCTGGTGTGCGGCGAGCAGATGGGTGGCGATCCGGGCCGCCGGGGCACCCCGGTGCCGGAGCACGGTGGCGGCGCGGCGGTGCAGACCGCTGTGTTCGGCCGGACCCAGGCTGTCCAGCAGCGCGTTGCGAGCCGCGCGGCGCAGGCGGTCCCCGTCCAGCAGGCCGGCGCCGGACAGCGCGCCCAGGGCCTGTGCGGTGGCGAGTGCGGTGGTGTCGGCGAGCCGACGCAGCACCTCGGCCGATGCGCCGGCATCCAGGACGGCGGCGGCCTTGGCCACCCGCCACATCCCGGTTCCGCCGCGGCGCAGGCAGGTCAGTACGGCCTGGCCATACGGGCCGCCGGGTGCCGGGGCGGTTGCGGGGCCGGCCGCGGACCGGTGCTCCGCGATCAGTGCGCGCAGCAGCAGCGGGTTGCCGCCGGTGAGTTCGTGGTACTGCTCAGCCCGCCCCGGGTCCGCGGCGCCCGGACCCACGGCCAGCAGTTCCGCCACGCCGGCCGGGCTCAGGGGCGCCAGGCGGATCCGACCCAGGTCGGGTCGGCGCAGGAACTCCGTGCCCAACTGCGGGTCCGTCAGGGCGAAGTCGAGCGAGCGGGCGAGCAGTACGAGCACCCGGGCCCGGCCCGAGTGGCGGGCCAGGTGCAACAGGCAGCGCACCGAGGCGGCGTCGGCGTGCTGCACGTCGTCCAGCGACACCACCACGGGTTGCCGGAGCGCGGCTTCGTGGATCGCGGTGGTGAATCGCCGGGCCGCGCGGGTGGTGTCCTCGTCCTCGACCAGCCGGTCCAGGGCGAGGGCCAGGCGGGTCGGTACGGCCGGGCCGTCGAGGAACTGGCCCAGGATCGCCAGGGGTCGGGCGCGGGCCGTGGCCGATCCGGTCGCGGACAGCGACACCGCGCCGATGGCCGCCGCCTGCTCGCCGACCCAGCCGAGTATCTCGCTCTTGCCGCAACCCACGGCGCCGTCGACCAGGACGCCGCCGCCCCGCGCGGCGGCGCAGTCCCGGAGCGCCGTGCGTAACCTGCCGATTTCCGGCCCTCGTTCGATGAACTCCATGGCCTTTGCGAGCCCCCAAGTGTCGCCCTGCACACGTTCTCCCACCGGTGCATGAAACCTCGGCCCCGCCGGCCTCGTCAACCATAGGTAACCGGCCATTGACCGCTAGTGACAGCGGGAGGGTTGCGCACGCGTACGACACGAGGGCTGCGGCGGCGCGCGGGAATCGGGATGGCGGGTGTCGCGAGAGCGCGGATGGGCACGGGCCGGGACAGGCGAAGGCCGCGGTGTGGGCGCGGCCACGGGTGGCGGTGGGCCGGGTGGGTGCCGACGGCAGTGGGGCCGGTGGTGGCGCGTCTTGACGGGTTGCGCACGCGCGTCGGGCCGCTCCTGTCGGGGTCGACGGCGTGAGCGGGCGTGCCGGTGGTGCGCGCGTGCGAGTGCCGCCCCCGGGGTCGGGAGGCGGCACTCCGGCGTGGGCACCGGGTCACTCGCGCGGGTGGGCGTGGGTCATTCGCGCGTGGCGGCCAGTTCGATCGGGCGGTGACGGAGGAGAGCCTGGGCCGGGAGTACAGTGCTCAGCAGCGCGATGAGCGCGCAGGCGGCGGTGATCCCGGCCGGCGTGGTCCACGGCAGGATGAGCGGCGCGTCTTGGACGAGTCGGCCCCAGGCGGCGTGAAGTCCGGTGAGCACCAGGCTTGTTGCCGCCGTGGCGAGGACGACGCCGATGGCCGTGATCAGCAGTGCCTCGGTGGCCAACAGGCGCAGTACCTGGCGGCGGGTGACCCCGGCCAGCCGCAGCAGGGCCAGTTCGCGGGTGCGGACGGCGGTGGCCATCAGCAGCGTGTTGGCGATCGCGATGCCGCTGTACACCAGGGCGATGGTCAGCAGCAGGCCGATGCCCAGGCGGTTCTGCCGGGCGATGTCGCGCTGCACGGCGGTGGTCCAGTCCTTCGAGGTCACCTCGCGGGCCCCCTGGCCCCGGATCGCCTCGGTCAGTGCGGCGGCCGCGGTGCCGCGATCGGTGCCCGGGCGCAGTGCGACGTACATTCGGGCCGGTCGGGTGGTCCCGGCGGTGGTCGGGGTCAGGAACACGCCGCCGTTGCCGGTGCCTTCGGTCAATACGGCCGCGACGCGCAACGAGAGTGGGCTGCCGTCCGCGCGCCAGAGCGCGATCCGGTCGCCGACCCGTCGGTTCCAACCCCGGTCGACCACGATCGTGTCGTCGCGCAGGTCCGCCATCGAGCCCGCCTCCACCGACAGGTGCAGTGCGGTGGATCCGGCGGTGTCGATCGCCTGGGCGGCATACGGCCGGACCACGTCGCCCTCCAGCAAGGCGGTCGTACGCGGCGTGGGGATCGTGTACACCGTGGTGGGGGTCAGCGCGACGGCGTCCGTGCCGGGGACGGCCCGTACCCGGTCCACGAGTTCGCGATCGAGCCCGGCGGCGCCCTCGGGCACGACGACGAAGTCGGCCGCGCTCGCCTGGGCGCGCAACTCGCGGGTGTGCGCCGCGTCGACCGAACCGGTCGCGCCGAGCAGGCACGCGGCCAGTGCGACACTCGCCAGCACGGGAGTGGCGGTCGCGGCGGTACGGGTGCCCGCGGTGACCGTGTTGGCCCGCACCAGCATTGCGCCCGCCCCCCGGCCCAGGGTGAACGGCCGGGTCAGCACAGCCGCCAACACCCGGGCGAGCAACGGCGCGAGCAGCACCACACCGCCGGTGATCAGCAGCGTGAACGACATGATGTTGCCCAGGTCGAAGGCGAGTTGCGGCAGCAGGCCGGCCACGCCCGCCAGTGCGGCGATGCCGCAGCCGAGCACGAGAACGCCCGCGGACGAACGAATCCGCGAGCCGGACCGACGCTCCACCGTCGCCTCGTGCAGCGCCTCGATCGGCCGGATCCGCCCGGCGCGCACCGACGCGGCGACCACCGCGAGCAGCGCGACCGCCCAACCGATCAGCAGCGCGACCAGCAGAGCCACTATGGACAGCGGGGAGAAGCGGACCGCGAACCAGGCCGGCGCGAAGTCGTTGGAGGCCAGCCAGTCCGCGAGCAATGGGCCGCCGAGGACCCCCAGTGCGCTGCCCGCGACGGACGCGGCCAGTCCCAGCGCGGCGGCCTCGGCCAGCAGCAGGCGGCGCAGTTGGCGCGGCGTGCCGCCGAGGGCGCGCAGCAGTGCCAGTTCGCGGCGGCGCTGGGCGACGGCGTAGGCGAAGGTCGAGGCGACCACCAGGATCGCCACGAACGCGGCGACGCCGCCCGCGACGCCGAGCAGGGTCTGGGTGCCGATCATCTTGGAGTGGTCGCGCAGCGTACCGGGGTCCGCGCTCGCCCGGGCGATGCCGGTGAGCAGTTCGACCCGGGTGGCACCGGGATGTTCGGCGGCCAGCACGGCGCGCACCGGCGCAGTCGGGCCGGACACGATCAGCGCGTCCACCGCGGGCGATAGGCGCTCGGCCTCGGCGTCGGTGAAGAACAGGGCGTGCTCGAAGCCGACCGGCGCGGTGACACCGGAGACGGTGTAGGTGCGCGGACCCGACGGGGTCGAGACGGTGACGACCGTGCCCGTCAGCGCGGGATCGCCGCCGCCGACCACCACGCGGTCGGCGCCGGCCGGCTCCTGTCCCGCGGTGAGCGCGTAGCGCCCGTATCGGGCGGTGGACCACGGGTGGCCGACCCGGTCGGCGGGACCCGTGAGCGGCGCGTGCAGTCGGGTCGCGAAGTTGCGGTCCGCGACCACGGGCGCGACCGCGGCGAGCCCGGCCACCAGGTCGGCACGCAGCGGGGGCACCAGGTCCAGTTCCTGGGTGTTGGTGCCGCTGAGCGGGCTGGTCACCCGTAGATCGGGCGCCACCCGGACCACCATCGGCGCGTCCGCGAACCGGAGGGGCGTGCGCCCGTCGTCGTCGGCGGTGGCCGCGACCACCAGGCCCATCGTGGCCAACAGCCCGACCCCCAGGGCCAGTGCGACGAACGCGCTCGCGAAGGCGGTCCAGCGGGTACGCAGCGTCATCAGGGCAAGGGTCAGCACGACGCCGCCTCCAGGTGGGTCATCCGGGCGACGACCGAGTCGGCAGTCGGCGTGTGCAGTTCGCCCGCGACCCGGCCGTCGGCCAGGAACAGCACCCGGTCCGCGACAGCGGCGGCCACCGGGTCGTGGGTGACCATGACGATGGTGCGCTCGTGCTCGTCCACCAGCGAGCGCAGCAGGGCCAGCACACCGCGCGTGCCGGCGGTGTCCAGGGCCCCGGTGGGCTCGTCGGCGAACAGCACCGTCGGTGCGGTGACCATTGCCCGGGCGATGGCGACCCGCTGCTGCTGGCCGCCGGACAACTCCGCCGGCCGGTGCCCCCCGCGATCGGCCAGACCGACCGAGGCCAGCGCGTCGCGGACCACGTGCCGGTCGATTGGGCGTTTGGCGAGCCGTAGCGGGAGCTCGACGTTCTGCGTCGCGGTCAGCGACGGCAACAGGTTGAACGACTGGAAGACGAAGCCGATCCGGTCCCGGCGCAGTTCGGTCAGCCGGTTCTCGCTCAACCCGGCCAGTTCGGTGCCGCCGATCGCCACCGTGCCGCCGGTGGGCCGGTCCAGTCCGGCCGCGCACTGGAGCAGGGTCGACTTGCCCGAACCCGAAGGCCCCATCACCGCCGTGAAGCTGCCCACCGGGAAGCCCACGCTCACCCCGTCCAGCGCGGTCACCGCCGCCGCGCCGCTCCCGTAGGTGCGGCGCACCCCGTTCAGTCGTACCGCTTCCGCCCGCTGTCCCAGTCCCTGTTCCATGGCTCAAGCCAACCGTCGAAGCCACCCGCGGCGCAGGACGCCAGGACCGAGTCCTGGGGTATGGCCTGCCCTACCCCTTCGCGTAGGCAGGCCCCCTGGGGGCGACGCCGCGCGGCCGACTACGGTCACCCCATGCAACCGCGTACGATCCGGCAGGCCCTGCCGCAATGGGGATATCTGGTGTCCGGCTGGCCCTGGCGGGCCACCGGCTACCTGTTGTCCAGCGCCCTGCCGGGCGGCCTGGGTCTGATCCTGTTCGCCGGCCTGGCCGCGCTCGGCGGCGTGCTCTCGCTCGTCCTGGTCGGCCTTCCACTGCTGGTGGTACTGGGCTTCGCGGGTATTCCGCTGGGGGTGGTGGAGCGGCGCCGGCTGCGCCTGGTGGACTTCGAACCGGCCGCGGACCCGCATCCGTTGATCGCCCGGCGGGGACCTCGGGCCTGGTTGCTCGCGCGCGGTCGGGAACGGGCCACCTGGCGCGAGCTCGGCTACGCGCTGCTGCTGATGGTGGTGTTGTGGCCGCTGAACCTGCTTCTGGTCACCGTGTGTGTGGGCGTGCCGGGCGGGCTGATCACCGCGCCGATCCCGGTCCTGGCCGGCGGCGGGCACCGCACCCTGCTGCCGGGCTGGACGATCGGCACCGCGCCGCAGGCGCTGGCGGCGGTGCCGGTGGGTCTGTTGGCTATGGTGGTCGGCGCGTACCTGCTCGGCCTGCTCGCGTCGGCCCAGGCGACATCGGCCCGGCGGCTGCTCACCGCGCCGGGGGCCGATCTGGGCGAGCGGCTGGTGGAGGTGACCCGGTCGCGGGCCCGCCTGGTCGACGCGTTCGAGAGCGAGCGGCGGCGGATCGAGCGGGATCTGCACGACGGCGCGCAGCAGCGCCTGGTCGCGCTCACGATGACCCTCGGGCTGGCCCGGATCGCGCGTGGCGAGGAGGCGGCGGCGTTGGTGGCCAAGGCGCACGAGCACGCCAAGCTGGCACTGGGCGAGCTGCGCGAGTTGGTCCGGGGCATCCATCCCCAGGTGCTCACCGACCGGGGGCTGCCGGCGGCGGTCGCCGATGTCGCCGAGCGCTCGGCGATCCCGGTGGATGTGGCGATCGAGCTGCCCGGTCGGCTGCCGGAACCGATCGAGGCAGCCGCGTACTTCGTGGTCTGCGAGGCGCTGACCAACGTCGCCAAGCACAGCGGCGCACGACGCGCGGGCGTGTCGGGACACCTGGTCGAGGACGCCGCGCCGCACGGCGAGTTGTTGGTGATCGAGGTCCGCGACGACGGCACCGGGGGCGCCGTGACCACCGCGACCGGCGGTTTGGGGGGCCTCGCCGATCGGGTCGCGGTGCTCGACGGCAGAATGCTCGTGTCCAGTCCGGCCGGTGGGCCGACCCTGCTTCGTGTGGAGATCCCTTGCAGCCGGTCCGAGCTCTCCGCGTCGTGATCGCCGAAGACGGCGTGCTGCTCCGTGACGGCCTGATCGGGCTGCTCGAACGGTTCGGGCACACCGTGGTCGCGGCGGTCGCCGACGCGGTTGCCTTGACCCGGACGGTCGCCGAGCACCGCCCGGACGTGGTGGTCACCGACGTCCGCATGCCGCCGGGCTTCACCGATGAGGGGCTGCGCGCGGCGATCGCCCTGCGCCGCGCGGACCCGGGCCTGCCGGTGCTGGTGCTCAGCCAGTACGTGCAGCGCACCTATGTGGGCGAACTGCTCGACTCGGCGGACGGCATCGGGGTCGGCTATCTGCTCAAGGACCGGATCGGCGACGTCGAGGAGTTCATCGACGCGGTGCACCGAGTCGCCGCCGGCGGCACGGTGATCGACCCGGACGTGGTGCGCCAACTGCTGCGCCGGCGGCGCGACCCGCTGGAGCGGCTCTCCGCGCGCGAACGCGAGGTCCTGTCGCTGATGGCCCAGGGCCGGTCCAATGCGGCGGTGGCCCGGGCGCTCGTGGTCTCCGAGGCGGCGGTCGGCAAACACATCACCGGCATCCTGACCAAATTGGACCTGCCGCCGGCCGAGGACGACCACCGACGGGTGCTTGCGGTCTTGACGTATTTGCGGGACTAGGGCCTGCCCGGCGGACCCCGGCGGAGCCGCGCCGCTCGAAGCCTGCCTGCGATCTCGGGTCGGTCTTCGCGACACCGGCTTCGGGACCGGCCCGTGTGCGGGTCAGTTCGTCGCCGGGCCGGCGGCCACGCAGAACTCGTTGCCCTCGGGGTCGGCCATCACGAAGTGGTGGCCGGTGTCCTCGTGCAGGACGGTGCCACCCGCCGTCACCAAGCGCACGGACTCGGTCCTGACGCGCTCCCAGCGCTCCTCGGGCGAGCCGTGTCCCGGCACCCGGATGTCGATGTGCAGCCGATTCTTCGCGGTCTTGGGCTCGGGTACCTTCAGGATGGACAGCCGAGGTCCCACGCCGTGCGGATCGCACAACCACGCGGCGTCGTCCACCGAGTCGTCCTCGGGCAGATCGAATTGCGCGAACCATTGCGCGCGAGTCTCGAACGGCGCGGGTGGCGGTTCGTCGATGTAACCCAGGGCCGTCTTCCAGAAGTCGGCCAGAAGCGGCGCGTTCGTGCAGTCCAGGGTCAGGTCGATGTGCGCAGTCATGCCGCGACGGTAGCGGGCGCCGGTGACACTCGGCGGCGTGCCACGCGGGTGCCGGGCAGCGGGGGCCGCGGTCATCTCCTAGGGTGAACCCGCACGGCGGTTGGCGTCGCGCGGATGTGGAGGACGGCGCGATGGACGTGAGCCGACGGGTGGTGCTGGCAGCCGCGTTGGGCGGGCTGTTGGCGGGGTGTTCGGATGTGGGGAAGTCCGCCTCGCCGACGACGCCCGCACTGGCGCCGGCGGCGGCTCGCCCCGCACCGTCGGAGCCGAATGCGACGCACCCCTCGGGCCCGCCGACGGCCGCCGGTCCGACCCGGGAGGAGATCGTCGCCCGGTACGGCAGGCAGGTGCCCACGAGTTGGGGCCTGGAGGTGCCGGGATCGTTGTCCCGGCTGCCGACCACCGGGAAGGTGGCGGCGCTGACCTTCGATGCGTGCGGCGGCAAGGGCGGCGGCGAGTACGACCGGGCGCTGATCGACTTCCTGCACGAACGGTCGGTCCCGGCAACCCTGTTCGTCAACTCCCGCTGGGTCGACGCGAACTCGGCCACGCTTCGGCAACTGGCCGCCGACCCGCTCTTCGAGATCGCCAACCACGGCACCGGGCACCTGCCGCTGTCCGTGTCGGGCCGTGCCGCCTACGGGATTCCGGGCACCAGGGACGCGGGCGAGGTCTACGACGAGATCTCGGGCAACCGGGCCAAACTCACCGAACTGCTCGGCCGGCCGCCGCGGTTCTTCCGCTCCGGTACGGCCTACTGCGACGACGTCGCGGCGAAGATCGTCACCGACCTCGGTGAACGCTTCGCGAGCTTCCACGTCAATGCCGACGGCGGCGCCACGTTCAACCCCGAGCAGGTCCGCAAAGCGATGCGGGACGTACGCCCGGGCTCGGTCGTGATCGGCCACATGAACCACCCCCGCGGCGGCACCGCCGCCGGCATCCGCCTGGCCGTGCCCGAACTCCTGCAACAGGGCTACACGTTCGTCCGCCTCTCGGACGCCCCCAAGTCCTGACCGCCGGGTGCCGCGGCGCGTTTCGAGGGGTTGTCGGTCGATGGCGTTCCGGTACCGGGCGTCCCGGCTCGAACCACCCGACTCCCTCCTCCACCGCTGCCCCGTCACGCCGCCCCGACCGACGGTTGCCCGACGTGTGACCGTGCTCCCGGCCGCGCCGGCAACCTCCGGGGGCGATACGTCTAGGGCGATTTTGGCGGTTCGGACGTCTCCGGGCGCGGGATGTGCCAGCGGTAGATGTACTCGGGGCGGCCGGCGCCGCCGTAGCGGGGTTCGCGGGAGACCAGGCGGCGGGCGGACAGGTGGTCCAGGTAGCGGCGGGCGGTGGGGCGGGAGATGCCGACCGCCTCGGCGATGTCGGCGGCGGAGGTCACCGCGCCGGTGCTCAGGTGCGCGACGATCGCCTCGAACGTGGCCGCAGCCAGACCCTTGGGCAGCGGTGCCGCGTCGGAGGTGCGACGCAGGGCGGCGAATGCCTGGTCGACCTCACGCTGCCCGGTGGCGGTCGGCGCGGTGCCGGCCTCGCCGATGCGGCGACGGTATTCCGCGTAGCCGTCCAGGCGTTCGCGGAACGCGGCGAACGAGAACGGCTTGAGCAGGTACTGCACCACGCCCAGCGACACCGCCGAGCGCACCAGCCGCAGGTCCCGGGCCGAGGTGACGGCGATGACGTCGGCGTCGTGGCCCTGGCCGCGCATGCTCCGGCACAGGTCCAGGCCGTGCAGGTCCGGCAGGTAGAGGTCGAGCAGGACCAGGTCGACCCGCCGGGTGGACAGCAGGCGCAGCGCCTCGGTGCCGCTGCCGGTGACGCCGACCACCTCGAAGCCCGGGACGCGGCCGGTGAAGACCGCGTGTGCCTCGGCCAGGACCGGGTCGTCCTCGACGATCAGCGTGCGAATCACGCTTCCTCCCCCGGGCGTTGGGCGGGCAGCGTGGGCAACCGGACGGTGAACACCGCGCCGCCGGTGTCGCCGCGGGCGACGTCGACGGTGCCGTCGTGCCGGGCCACCGTGGCCCGGACCAGTGCCAGGCCCAGGCCGCGGCCCTGCGATCCGTAGGCCTCCTTGGTGCTCCACCCGCGCTCGAACACCCGTGTGGTGAGCGGTTCGTCGATGCCGGGACCGCTGTCCGCGACCTGGAGCAGCAGGCCGCCCGCGGCCGCATCCGGATCCGCGCCGACGGTGACCCGGACGGTGCGCGGCGGCGGTGCCGACACCGCCGCGTCGATCGCGTTGTCGACCAGGTTGCCCAGCACGGTGACCAGGTCGCGCGGATCGAATCGGGAGGCGAGCGCGTCGAGCGGGTCCGACCCGTCGTGATCGGTCGCCGGCCCCCCGGTCACGGTCAGCTGCACACCGCGTTCGGCGGCCTGTGCGTGCTTGCCGAACAGCAGGGCGGCCAATGCGGGTTCGTGCACGGCGGCGGTAAGTTCGTCGGCCAGATCCTGGGCGGCGGTCAGTTCGCCGGTGGCGAAGCGGATCGCCTCCTCGCCGCGACCCAGTTCGATCAGCGCGACGATGGTGTGCAGTCGGTTGCCCGCCTCGTGCGCGGATGCGCGCAGCGCCTCGGCGAAGCCCTTGACCTGGTCGAGTTCGCCGACCAGGGCGCGCAGTTCGGTGTGGTCGCGGAAGGTGGCCACCATCCGCCCGTCCCGGCCGGTGGGGCTGATATTGACCGCGAGTGCGCGGGTGTCGCACAGGTGGATCTCGTCGGTGACCGTGCGACCGGCGGCGAGTGTGTCGGCCAGCGTGCGGTCCAGACCCAGCGTGCCCACATGCCGACCCTCCGGCGCGGCGGGCAGCGCGAGCAGCCGGACCGCCTCGTCGTTGGCCAGCACCAGCCGGCCGGCGGAGTCCACCACGATCAGGCCCTCGCGGACGGCGTGCAGCACCGCGTCGTGGTGTTCGTATACCCGCCGCAGCTCGACCGGTCCCAGGCCCAGGGTCTGCCGGCGCAGCCGGTGGTGCACCGCCATGCTCGCCGCGCAGGCCACCGCGAGGGCGGCGGCGGCGACCGCGAGCACCAACGGGACGTCCTGGCCGACCAGCGCGTCGACGCGGCGGTTGGTGACTCCGACGGAGACCAGCGCGATCGGGCGGCCGTCGGGGCCGGCGACCGGGACGACGGCGCGCACGGAGGGGCCCAGCGAGCCGGTGTAGGTCTCGGTCGAGGTCCGTCCGTGGGCCGCGGCGTCGATGTGGCCGAGGAAGGTCCTGCCGATCCTGGTCGGGTCGGGGTGGGTGAAGCGGGTGCCGTCGATGCTCATCACCACCACGAAGTCGACGCCGTTCTCCTTGCGGATCTGCTCCGCCATCGGCTGGAGCCGGGCGGTCGGGTCGGTGGCGGTCGCGGCCTCGGCGAGGCCGGGCGCGCGGGCCAGCGTGCGGGCCACGTCGAGCGCGCGCTCCCGGGCGGTCTGCTCGCCGGATCGGCGTACGGCGTGGACGGCGACGCCGGAGCCGGCCGCGACGAGCAGCAGGACGAGGGCGAGCTGCCACAGCAGCACCTGCCGAGCGATGCTCTGGTTGGCCATGCGCGAATTATCCCTGGACGTCCGGGCCGTCTCGCAAGGTGTTCACTGCCCGCATTTCATCCGTTTTCCGATGATTCGGCTGGAATTTCGTCGTGCGCGTAATGCGCGTAATACCCGGCGGGCTCCGGTGCCGCGCCAGTCTACGTCCCGTAACACGCTGTTTCGCCGATGTTTCCGCCGCCCGACCGGGCGCGGCGGGCCCGGCTCGGTGCCGGCTCCGGTGTCGCAGCGTTCCCGTCCGCTCGACCCGACATCATTCCCGGGAGGCCCCTCATGTCCCAGGCCACCACGACCGACCCCGCCGCCGGCGCGGCCGACTCGCCGCCGCCCGCCGACCCGCCGCCCGTTCAGGCGCCGCCGGCACGCCGGCCCTGGTACACGCTGTTGTACGTATGGGTCCTGGTCGGCATCCTCGCCGGCATCGTGGTCGGCGCCGCCTGGCCGCACACCGGCGAACAGTTGCGTCCTCTGGGCGACACGTTCGTCAACGCGATCAAGATGATCATCACGCCGATCATCTTCGTGACCGTGGTTACCGGCATCGCGGGCGTGGACAGCCTGCGCGGCGCCGGTCGGATCGGCTGGAAGTCGCTGGTCTACTTCGAGGCGCTGACCACCATCGCGCTGATCCTGGGCCTGGTCGTGATGAACGTGCTGCGCCCGGGCGACGGGGTGCACGCCGACGTCGGCTCGATGAAGGTCTCCGCCACCGCGCAGGGCTACATCGACAAGGGCGAGGCGCAGTCCTGGTGGCATTTCCTCACCGACCTGGTCCCCAGCAGCGTGGTCGGCGCCTTCGCCGACGGCGACGTGCTCCAGGTGTTGTTCTTCGCGGTGCTCTTCGGCATCGCGATCAAGCTGGTCGGGCGCCCGGCGGAGGGCATCGCGGTCGGCGTGGAGCGGACCGGCCGGGTGCTGTTCGCGGTGTTGCGCATCGTGATGTACGCGGCACCGGTCGGCGCGTTCGGCGCGATGGCGTTCACCGTCGGCAAGTACGGGCTCGACACGCTGACCAGCCTGGGCAAACTGGTGGCGATCTTCTACGGGACGAGCCTGTTCTTCGTGGTGGTGGTGCTCGGGGTGGTGATGGCCGCGATCCGGCTGAACATCCTGCACCTGCTGCGCTACATGAAGGACGAACTGCTGATCGTGCTGGGCACCTCCTCCAGCGAGAGCGTGCTGCCCCGGGTGATCACCAAGATGGAGAACCTCGGCGTGCCGCGCCAGGTGGCCGGTCTGACCGTGCCGAGCGGGTACTCGTTCAACCTCGACGGGACCTGCATCTATCTGACGCTGGCCGCACTGTACGTCGCGCAGGCCACCGACACACCGCTGTCCATGGGGCAACAACTGAGCCTGGTCGCCGTGCTGTTGCTGACCTCCAAGGGCGCGGCGGGGGTGACCGGGTCGGGATTCATCGTGCTGGCCGCGACGTTGTCCACGGTCGGGCACGTGCCGGTGGCCGGGATCATGCTGGTGTTCGGCATCGACAAGTTCATGAGCGAGTGCCGCGCGCTGACCAATGTGTGCGGCAACAGTGTGGCGAGTCTGGTGGTGGCCTCCTGGGAGGGCGTGCTGGACCGGGATCGGGCCCGTAAGGTGCTGGCGGGTGAGCCGGTCGCGCCGCTCGGCGACCTCGACACGAACACGCCGGCCGCACCGAGCGCCGAGCGACCGGCCGCTGCGGCCGGCGGGGTGTCGATCACCAAGGGGGCGCCGGTGGCGACGGTGTCCTGAGCGCGGCCTTCGGTTGCGACGCGCGGCCGGTTCCGGCATCGCCGGTTCCGGCCACCGGACGGCATGAGTAGCCCGACCACCGTATGTCGCCGGACGGCGGGGCGGGGGTGTGCCGTTGCCCGTATGCCCCGCTCCGCCGCCCGGCAACTCACGCCCTTCGTCCGCGCGGTTCAGCCCACCGACTCCCGGCCCGGCCGCCGCGCTCCGGGCAGGAACAGCACCGAGTTGACGTAGCGGCGGCAGAACGGCGCCAACGTGCGGCGCAGCAGGCCGCGTTCGGCCACATGGGCGGTGCGCGCCTGGTGGCCGGCCAGATCGAAGTCGGCCAGGGGAAGCCAGTGTCGGCCCGGCAACACCCAGCCCCGGTAGTCCAGTCGGCCGAGGAAGTCGAGCACCGGCGCGGGCGACTGGATGCGTGCCTCCAATTCGATGAACAGTGCCGGGCGGTCCCGGCGCAAGGTGTCCTCCGCGCCGTGCAGCACGGCCGATTCGCTGCCGTCCACGTCGATCTTGACGAACGTGACGTCGAGCAGGCGGAGATCGTCCAGGCGCACGCACGGTACGTCCACCGCCCGATCGTGGATCTGCCTGCGTACGAGCGAGGACACACCCCGATCCCCTCGGTCGCCCGGCGGCAACCACAGTGCGACCGTGCCGGTGCCGCGGCTGCCGGCCGCGGCGGCCACCACGCGTACGTTGGCCGGTGTGCCGGTGTCGAGCAACGCGGCCAGGTGCGGCACCGGCTCCACCGTCACCACCGACTCCGCGCGCCCGGCCAGTCGCCGGGACCACGGCCCGTACCAGCCGCCCACGTCGACGGCGGTGCCGCCGCGCGGGACGAAGTCGGCGATCCGCCGCAACTCCGGTTCGAAGCGTGGATACAGCACGTCGACTGCGGCGGTGACCAGTCTCGGGGGTACCCGGGGCGCGAGCCGGGCGGCGAGCGTCATGGGGCGATCCGTCGGGTGAGTCGGGCGTGTTCCTCGTCCGAGACCCGGACGCCGGAGGAGGGGAGGAGTTGTGGGATGCCGTCGACGATCGGGTAACGGCGGCGCAGTCTCGGGTTGTACAAGGAGTCCTCCGGGAGAAGAAGGGCGAGTGGTTCCTTGTCCAGTGGGCAGGCCAGGATCCGGAGGAGCGGATCGTCGGGTTGCATGGGGCGACTCCTCTGGAGAGGGGGTGACTTCCGTTGTGAGGTCGGTGACTTCGGTGGGGGCGGTGTCCTTCGTGGTGCGTCCGGTGGCTTCGGTGGGGACGGTGTCGGTGTCCTCCGTCGTGGGGCCGCCGACGTCGTTGGAGTCCGTGCCCTCCGTGGGGTCGATGTCTTCGTCGCGCCGGGGCAGGAGCAGCAGGACGATCACGGCGAGCGTGCCGCCGAGCAGTCGCAGGGTCAGCCGGGACCGGTCGTGCGGCAGCGCCTCGCCGAAGGCGAAGCTGCCCGGCACGGCGGTGAACAGAGCCGAGACCGTGGTGCATACGGGCACGATCAGCGACGCCCGGCAGCGCTGCAACGCGGTCTGGGACAACACCAGGCCGGCCGCGCCGATGCCGACGAGCAGGTACGGATAGGGGGAGCGGAGCAGGTCGAGGGCCGTGGCGCCGATGCCGTGCCCGGTGAGTCGGCCGGAGATGCCCTTGATCGTCAGCGAACTCACCCCGTACAGCAGGCCCATCGCGACGCCGTATGCCACGCCGGTGGTGGGTGGGCGGCCGGGGTCGCGGGAGTGCCGCTCGGCGGCGAGGTACAGCCACAGGCCGGCCGCGAGCGCCGGCAGGCACACCACGAGGAACCGGCCCAACGGGGCGCGTTCGCCGACCGGGTCCGCGTCCCGCAACGAGGCGACGATCATCGCCAGTGCGGCGAGTACGGCCAGTACGCCCGCGCGCTCTCGGCCGGTGGCCCGCTCGCCCAGTACCACCGAGGAGAGCAGGAGCAGCAGGACCAGGCCCGCGACGAACAGGCCCTGGGCCGCGGCGATGGGCAGCATGCGGTAGACGGCGAGCTGGGCGGCGAAGCCGGCAACCAGCGCGAGCGAGCCGGTGAGCCACAGCGGGCTGCCCAGGAGCAGGCGCAGCAGCCGTAACGGCCGGCCGGTCGAAAGCGCCGGGAGATCGGTCAACGCCCGCTTCTCCAGCACGAATCCGGTGCTGTAGAGCACGTTGGCAAGCAGCGCCGCGGCGACGCCCCACCACATGGCTAGGCCCGCCGGGCGTGCACGAGCAGGATCGAGGCGAGCGAGGGAGCCGTGCACGCGACCCGGTCCAGCGGCCTGAGCATCCGCGGCACGCCGTGGAACGGCGCCCCGGCCGTCCGGACCACCTCGAAGCCCGATGCGGTGAGGAAGTCGCGCAGTGCTCGGGCGGTGTACAGCCGCAGGTGGCCGACCACCTGGGAGCCGGGTCGGCCGTGGATGCCGCGCAGGCTGACCTCGGAGAAGATCGGTTGCACGCCCGCGAGCAGCAACGCACGGTTGTACCAGGCGGCCAGGTTCGGCGTGGAGAGCATCAGATGGCCGCGCGGCTTGAGTACCCGGCGCAGTTCGTCGAGTGCCGCATCCGGGTCCACGAGGTGTTCGAGCACCTCGCCGAAGAGCACCGCGTCCACACTGGCATCGGCCAACGGCAGCCCGCCGTCCGTGAGTTCGCCGCGGACCAGATGCTTCATCCGAGTGCTCGCCCGGCGCAGTGCGTCCTGCGACCAGTCGATTCCGATCAGCGTGTGCCCGGCCAACAGCGGGCCCGTGATCGAGGCCGCCGAGCCGTCGCCGCAGCCGATGTCGACCACCAGGGCCGGGTCGGGGCCGAGTGCGCGGGCCAGCATCGCGGCGTGGCGCCGGCTGCGCTCGGGGCCGGAGGCGACCGGTGTCGCCGGATCCTCGTAGAACTCGCGCAGCCCGGCCGAACGGGTGGCGGTCATCGCGAACCACCGTCCTGCGATCCCGGGTTCGCGACCGGGCCGGCGGCGAGGACGGCGGCCGAGACGGTGTCCAGGTAGTGCGCGAAGAAGTCGTACAGCCGCTGTCCGGCCGCGTCGTCGAGCAGTGCGCGGGACCAGCGCAGTCCCACGTGCAGGCGGCCGGCGGTGCCGGTCGTGGTGATCGTCAGGCCCCGGGGCATCCGGGTGGGCGCGGAGACCCAGACCGCGTCCGCCCGGCCCGCGTCGCCGAAGTCCAGTGGATAGGGGATCCGCCCGAGGTTGCTGAGCAGCGTCGTGGAGGTCCAGGGCGCGAGTGCGCGGCCGAGGCCGCGGGTGATCGAGGCGCGCAGGTCGACCGGGAGGACCGGTGCGGTGAGCAGGGCCGCGCCGCGGCCGAGCGGGGGGCGCGGCGCGGCCCTGAGCTGCCTGGTCCGGTGGGCCGTGCGGCGGAGCAGCCCCACGATCGCCTCGGGAGTCGGTTCGTTCGCGTACTCGCGGGCGCCGAAGGCGACTTCGACCAGTCGGGTGCCGTTGCCGATGGGCATCTCGGCGCCGCGCGAACGGTCGTCGACGGGCACCGTGATGCGGATCGGCCGGGCGGGTGCGCCGTGCAGCCGGTTCCAGCGGGCGATCGTCAGGCAGGTGGCCACGAGGAGACGGTCGTTGACGGTGTGGTCGGCGCCGGGTGGGCGTGGGTGGATCGGGAGCTCGCCGAGGATGACGCCGTTGCCCCGGCGCTGCTGCGCGAGTGGTGCGGGGGCCGGCGCGACCCGGGCGGAGCGGGCCGACGGCAAGCCGGGATCCAGGGGCGGCGGCTCCGGTCCGGCGGCGCCGGGTGGGGTGGCCCGGTCCGAGGCGGGCTCGGAGCCGATTCCGCTGTACAACTCTGCGGTGGTGGCCAGGACGCGGAGGAAGGAGGGTCCGTCGAGGGCGGTGTGGTGGATCGTGCACAGCAGCACGCAGCCGCCGGAGGTCGCGGACGAGCGGATCACGTCCAGCCGGACCGGCGGGGACAGGGACAGCGGCGGTGTCTCGGCCAGGGCCCTCGTCCGGGCCCGGGCCAACGCGTCCGGTGCGGCCGGCGGGAAGCCGACCGGTTCGACGTCCGGGGCGGCGGTGAGTTCCCATTCGTAGCGCCGCCGGTACCACCGGCCGGGAGCCTCGCGGACCAGGATGCGCGCGTGTCGGCGCAGCGCGCTGTCGAACGCGGCGCGCAGTCGGGCCGGATCCGGCTGTCCGGGCAGCCGGATCTCCATGTGCACCGCGATCGGCTCGCCGGGTCGCTGACCGTGCCGGGACATCTCGTCGACGAGCGGAAACGGGATCCGGGCGAGGACCGGCTCGACCGGGAGTTCGGGCCGAACCGGGCGTGCTGTGGTCATGATGGTCCGCCCTCCTTGCCGTCGGGCGGCAGCGTCGGCAGCTGTGCGGTGTCGGCTGCCCGGTCCGGGTGGGTCGGCAGGGGCGCCGTGTGGTCGTCTCGGCCCAAGTGGTCGTGGCCGGCCGCCGGTGCTTCGCCGGCCGGGGTTCGGTCGGGCGGCGCCGGCTTGGCCATCGATACGGGCCCGGAGGCGGCTGCGGCCGGCCCGTCGGGCCGG
>NZ_JBEXCV010000163.1:0-19208 GCF_040605455.1 Embleya sp. NPDC005575
GCCGAGCGCTCGCGGGCCGGCGGCGGCGCGTTGCCGGTCGCCGACGGCGCCGCCGCGCTCCAAGAGGCGGTGGCCGACGTACTGACCCGCAAGGCCGTTGCCGCGTGCGCCGCGCACGACGTGCGGACCCTGGTCGTGGTCGGCGGCGTCGCGGCCAACTCCCGGGTGCGCTCGCTCGCGGCCGAGCGCTGTGCCGCGGCGGGCATCACGCTGAGGGTGCCGCCGCCGGGCCTGTGTACCGACAACGGCGCGATGATCGCCGCCGTCGGGGATTTGCTGGTCCGTGCCGGAGTCGGGCCCGCTCCGCTCGACGTGTCCATCGACCCGTCCGCACCTCTGGAGTACGCGTGCCTGCACCCCGTGGCGACACGGACGCCGGCCACCGGATGACCTCGCGGATCGGCCGCTTCACCGCCGCCGATCCCACCCGGTACGCGACCGGCATCCGCCCCGTCTACGCCGAGGTGTTCCGGCAGCGCGCTTCCGCGCGGGGCAGCGCCGGTGGCGGGTCGCCTTCGCCGAGTCACCCGACGCCGCACCGCTGCCGCGCTCGCGGCATCCGGTGTGCCGGCGCGGGCGCCTCAGGGCGCGGAGCGCAGCAGCCAGTCGTTGTTCGGATCGCGGCCGAACTCCGGGTCGTTGGGCGGATCGGCCGGGAGTTCCTCGACCTGATCGGCCACCTCGACCCGCTCGGGCAGCTTGCCCCAGCGGGCGGCCCGAGCGGCCTGCTCGACGCCTTCACCGGGAGAGTCGTTCGCCGGCTGCCGCCCATGCTGCTCTTCGATGTTCATGAGCCCCTGCCCTGTTCGAGCCGTGCGTCCTGACAATCCCACGATAGCGCCGTCCACCTCGGGGATACTGGGACCGTGTACGTCGAACGTCGTTCCCACCTGGCGCCGCTGATCGTCTGGACCCGCACGGTCGAGATCGCCGGAACGGCACGCGTGCTGCCGGACGGCTGCATGGACCTGATCTGGTCCGGTGACGACCTGATCGTGGCCGGCCCCGACACCTTGGCGCATGCGGTCGAGAACACGCCGGGAACGCGCTACGCGGCGGTGCGCTGCGCGCCCGGAATCGGCCCCGCGCTGTTCGGGCTCCCGGCCCACACGCTGCGCGATCGACGGGTCCCGCGGGCCGACGTGTGGGGCGGGCGCGATGTGCGGGTGCCGGCCGAACGCCTCGCCGGCGCCGCCGACCCGGCCGCCGTCCTCGAACACCTGGCCGCCGAGCGGCTGCGCGACCACGACGCCGAGGCGGCCCGGTTAGCCGGTGCAGTGGTCGGCGAACTGCGGGCCGGGGTCGACATCGCCACCGTCGCCGCCTAGGTCAACCTGAGCGAGCGGCAACTGCACCGCCGCTCGCTCACCGCGTTCGGCTACGGGCCCAAGACGCCGGCCCGGGTGCTGCGCCTGGATGGCGCGCTGGACCTGGCCCGCGGCGGCGTTCCGGCCGCCCGGGTCGCCGCCGTCGCCGGCTACGCGGACCAGGCCCACTTCGCCCGGGACGTCAAGGCATTGGCCGGCGTCCCGCTGCGCACCCTGTTGTCGGGCTGAACCCGGCGACCGCTACGGAGCCGGGTCCGGCAGCGGCGCGAGCAGATCGACGCCGTTGCCGTCCGGGTCGTGCAGGACCGCGTACCGCTGCCCCCAGAACGCGTCCCACGGCGCCCGATATCCGGCGTGCCCGGCCGCGACCAGTTCGCCGTACACCTTGTCGACGTCGGCCGGCTCGGCGAAGGCGAAGGCCAGTGAGGCCCGGTGATCGCCGGTCGGCGCGGTCCACTCGGGGGCGAACGAGCGGACCGTCTCGACCGAGTCCAGGACCAGCAGCGGCCCTTCGGGCAACTGCACCTCGACGTGCGGGAGCGCGTCGTGCTCGGCGGGGATGTCCAGGCCGAGTGCCCGGTAGAACGCGAGCGACGCGGCCATGTCGGCGACCACGAGCCCGATGAAGTGGAAACGAAACGCACGAGAAGTCATGCCTCCACGCTAGCCGGCGCCGGCGGTCGCGCTCTTGAACGAATCGGACGTGTTCACCCGCGCGCCGTTCGTGCCCATCCGCGCTCGCGGCGCGCCGCAGCCAGGGCGAGCAGCGCGGTCGCCGCGGCCAGGACGCCGCAGAACCACAACACCGAGGAGGTGGCCACGGCGTCCACTGCGCCGCCGGTGAGCACGGTGCGCCGACGCAGCAGCGCGGTGAGTTCGCGCGGTCGCACGGCCCGCTCGGCGGGCAGCGGCGGCAGCAGCACCAGGAGGGCGATCAGGACGATCGCGCCGAGCCCGGCCATGACGGCGAACGCGACGCGCCACCCGGCCCATTCGCCGATCATCGTGCCGATCGGCACCCCGATCACCGAGGCCACCGAGACGCCGCCGAAGATCACCGCGGCGGCCCGGCCGACCGATCGGGCGGGCACCAGGCGCACCGGCAGGCTCGCGCCGATCGCCCAGAAGCCGCCGATGCCGGCGCCCACGAGGATCCGCGCGACCAGCAGGGTGGCGAAGTTCGGCGCCAGAGCGCTGATTGTGTTGGCGGCGAGCAGTACGAGCATCATCGCGGCGAGCACGATCCGCCGGTCCACCCGACCGGCGGCGACGAGCACGATCGGTGCGGCGAAGCCGGCCACCACCGCGGCCAGGGTCATGGCCAGGCCGGTGGTGCCGTCCGAGACGTGCAGGCCCTGCGAGATCGGGGTGAGCAGGCCGACCGGGAGCATCTCGGTGCTGACCACCGCGAAGGTGCCGACGGCGATGGCCGTGACGGCGAGCCAGGACCGGGCGCCCGCGGTCTCGGAAGCAGATTCGGGTCCGCCGGCGGACCCGGGATCGGGGGCGGACGGAGCGGTCGAAGCGGTGTCGACGACTGGGTTGGACATGACGCCCAGCGTGGCCGGCCCGCCGGACGCGAACAACGGCCGAGATCGCATGCGAGCACAAGCCTCGCTTATGCTCGCAGGTCGAAGCCCGGCACCTGCCCGAGCGGGTACCACCGACGCGGTCGACCGGGCCCGGGCGCGTGCCCGCGGCATCGAGGGGATCCTGCGGATCGGCTTCGTCGGTACGCCCTACGGCACGCTGCTGGACCTGGTCGGCGACTTCCGAACCGGTCACCCCCGGGCGCGCGCCGACCTGGTCGAGACGCCGCTGTCGGATCCGTTCGGCCCACTTCTGCGCGGCGAGATCGACGCGGCGTTCGTGACTCTGCCGGTGGTCGACCCGGCGTTGCGCACCGGCCCGGTGATCGCCGCCGACCCGCTCGTGCTCGGGGTCTCCACCCGGCACGCGTTCGCGGCCCGCGAGCACGTGGGGGCCGAGGAGTTGGCCGAGTGCACGTTCGTGGACATCGGCGGCCCCGCGCCCGCACGCTGGCGCGAGCTCCAGTCGCCGACGACGACACCGGGCGGCCGACCGATTGCGCACGGACCGAGCGCCGGCACCCTTCAGGAGGTGCTGTCGTTGATCGCCGCCGATCTGGGCGTGCTGCTGTTCTGCGCGCAGTTCGCCGGCTACAACGGGCGACCAGACGTGGCGTTCGTGCCGGTCACCGGCCTGGCCGAGTCGGCGGTCACGCTCACCTGGCGGGCCGGGCACGAGACGAATCTGCTGCGCTCGTTCGTCGCGGCGTCGACGCGACTGTCGGTGCGGGCCGCCTGAGCCGGCCGCGGCCGGACCGCGGCCCGGCCGGACCGAGGCCGCTCCTGATCGGATATCACGATCCATCGACAAAGCGATGTCCTTCAAGACGACGTCTTCATCGCCGCCTTCGCCGAGTCGGGAGCGGCCGGCCCTTGCCCCCGGCCCGCGATGCCGCCCGAGGGGCCATACCGTGGGGTCGTCAACCGATTTCGTACCGAAGGACCTGGTCATGCCGCTGCTCACGATCAAGTCTGAAGGTGAGGTCGAGATCGAGGTTCGGCGCTCGCGCTTCCTGTGTGCCGTCGCGCGGGTGACCGACGACGCCGAGGCGCAGGCATTCCTGGCCCGACGGCGGGCGCTGCATCCGTCCGCGCGGCACAACTGCTCGGCGTGGATCGCGGGCGGTCAGGAGAAGGGGTACGACGACGGCGAACCGTCCGGCACGGCGGGCGCGCCGATGCTCCAGGTGCTCCGGCGTCGCGAACTCACCGAGACGGTCGCGGTGGTGACCCGCTACTTCGGCGGCATCATGCTCGGCGCCGGCGGCCTGATCAGGGCCTACGGCTCGGCGGTGACCGAAGCGGTGGACACGGTCGGGGTGGTCGAACTGCGGCCGATGCTGGTGCTGACCGTGGACGTCGACCACGCCCACGCCGGCCGACTGGAAAACGACCTGCGCGGGCTCGGCCACGAGGTGCGCGACATCCGCTACGGCGCCGAGGTGGCGATCGACGTGTGTGTGCCGGAGTCGGACCGGGAGCGCTTCACGGCCCGGTTGACCGACCTGACCGGCGGACGGGCGAGCGCCCGCGAGACGGGGCGCACGTTCGTCGAGGTGGACGCCTTCTGAAACACTTCTTGACGCACTTCTCACGCCGGTGCGCCCCAATGCCGGTTGAAACGCGCCCCAGGTCGGAACACCAAGGGGTGTATGGGTGCTCGCACGGGGCTGCGGGAAATGAGGAAGTGATGACGGCTGGATACGACGAGAAGTCGGCGATCGACCAGGCGGAGGTCGTCAGGGTCGTTCGGGAGCGGGTGATCAGGGCTCGTGCGGTGTTGTCCGAGGCCAGCGCGGCGCACGATACGAACGCGCTGTCACCCGCGCTGGACGAGCTGGAGGAAGCGCTGCATGCCGCCCGCGAATACGGCGTGACGGTCCCACCGTCGGCGGGCACCGCCTGACCTCGGCGCCGCCGCCCGGGTTCGGTGGGTCGGCCCGGGTTCGGCGGTACGCCCGGCTACGGCGACGAAGCGGTGGTCGGTTCAGGGGTTCTCGTGCAACCCCGCGTCGGCGGGTCCGACGACGAAGCGGGTGAAACGCACCCGCAGGTCCGCGTGTTCCGGCGAGCAACAGAACGGCCCGGCAAAGGCTTGCGCATCCGGGGCCAGCGGCGCGAGTCGGATCGTGCGCCAGGGGTCGTTCCCGGCGTGCGCCCGAATGGTGAGCGCGTCGCCGGCCCGGCTGACCCGGACGGTGACCGACCGGCCCGCCCACTCGGGTACCGGCGCGATCGACCAGTCGGACATCCCGCGGGTGACCACGGCGCCCACGTGCAACGCCCCGTCGGTGACCTCGACCCCGGCCTTGACCCAGGTCTGCTCGTCCACGCGCACGAAGATGCCGGCTTGGTCGTAGAGCGTGTCGAAGTCGCCGGCGAAGGTCACTTCCACCGAGGTGTCCGGCGCCAGCTCGGTCAGCAGCGCACTCCCGGTGTCCCGGGTGAAGCCGTACGAGGTCTGCCGCCAGAAATCGGCGCCGGCATGCGGACTCACCACGAGCGCGGTGCCGACCCGCTCGGCCGCACTCGGCGGGTTGAGCCAGCGCGCGTCGTCCCAGTCCACATCCTTGGCATCCATGCGTCGAGCCTAGTGGGGGCCGGCCGAAGCGATTCCGGCGGTGCGGAGCGATCAGACCCGGAACGCTCCGCACCGCCGAGATCGTTTCGGCCGGCCGGCCGGCCGTACGGTCAGATCGCCTTGTGCATGCCGCCGTCGACGATGTAGTCCACGCCCATGATGTTCGCGGCCCGCTCCGAGGCCAGGAACAGCACCACGTCGGCGACCTCCTGCGGTTCGGAGACGCGACCGGTGAGCACACCCATCGCCTGCGGCAACACCTCGTCCATGAACACCTGCGCGGTCGTCCCGGCGGATGCGGCCATCATGTCCGCGAGCTGCCCCGGGTCGGTCCACAGCGGGGTGCGCACCGGACCGGGCGAGACGGTGTTCACCCGCACGCCCTGCGGGCCGAACTCCTCGGCCAGCGACTTCGAGTACGAGCTGAGCGCGGCCTTCGCGGCCGAATAGTGCACGAGCGACGCGGCCGGAAGGTGGCTGTTCAGCGAGCTGATGGTGATCACCGCGCCGCCGCCCCGGGTGAGGATCGCCGGCATCGCGGCCCTGGTCGCACGCACCGCGCTGAACAGGTTGATGTCGAGGATCCGCTGCCACTCGGCGTCCTCGACCTCGATGATCGAGGGCGTCGGCGCACCGGTGCCGACGTTGTTGACCAGTACGTCCAGCCCGCCGTGCGCCTCGACGGCGACCTGGACCAACTCGGCCGGGCCGTCCGGGCGAGCCAGGTCCACGGCTACCGGGAGTACGTCGAACTCGGCACGCAGCGCGGCCAGCTCGGGGGACACGGTGCGGCTGCCGACGACGACTTGGGCGCCCTCCTCGGCGAAGCCGCGGACGATCGCCAGGCCGATGCCCTTGCTGCCACCGGTGACCACGACGATCTTGTTCTTCAGGTTCAAGTTCATGGCTCAATCATTGCTTCGCGGAAAGGTCATTGCTGGCGGAAATCCGACGTGGCGTTCGGTGTCGCCGGCGGCTCGATCGGTGCGATGCCGGGCGGGTTGCCGGGCGGGTTGCCGGGCGGGGATGCGTAGATCGCGGCGAGGCGACCCAGTGCGTCATCGAGATCCGTGTACGCACCCACGATCAGCGCGTCGAGACCGAGCCACAGGGTGTGCGAGAGAGACGGGGCCGCCCCGTCACCGGTCGGCAGCACCAGGCTTGCCACCAGCGGGAGTGCCGTGACCGTGCCGGCGGCGGCGATCCGGGGGCCGAACCGGCGGAGTTCGATCGTCGCGGCCGTCGCGCCGGCGAACAGGGCGCCGCCGAGCGCGGGATGCCGGGGGATCAGTTCGGCGATCCCGGTCGCGGCCATGGCTGCCGGCGGCATCACGACGCACGCGAGCAGGCGGTCCACCGGGGTCGCGTCGCGCTGCGCGGGCCAGGGTCAGCGCGAGCACCACCGCCGTGACGACGACGTCCACCCGCAGGTGCGCGCCGCGTTCGAGGAGTCGGGCCGAGCCGTACGCGCCGAGTACGGCGATCATCGCGACGACGGTCGGGCGCGGCGAGTCCATGGACGGGATGCTAAGTGATAGCGTATCAATATGACCAGAGTGATGGATCGGGAATCGGCACCCGACGGGCCCACCGGGGCGGTGTCCCGGGAGGAGACGGCGGAGCTTCGCCGCGCGGTCACCCGGATTGCGGGCCGGATGCGGGCGAGCCGCTCCGCCGGTGCGTTGAGCAGCAACAAGGTCGGCGTGCTCGGCAGGCTGTTGCGCGACGGGCCGAGCACGCCGGGCGCGCTGGCCGCCGCCGAGCGCCAGCAACCCCAGTCCCTCACCCGGGTGTTCGGCGAGCTGGAGCGCGCCGGCCTGGTCGGTCGCTCGCGCGACGAGCGGGACGGCCGGCAGTCCGTGTTGACCCTCACCCCGGCCGGCCGGACGGCGCTGCTGCACGACGCGGCCGCGCGTGACGCGTGGCTGGCGACGGCGATGGAGTCGCTTACCGAGACCGAACGCAGGCTCCTCGGGCTCGCCGCCGACCTGATGCGGAAGATGGCCGACGACGAGCCGAATAGTACGTAGAATCTTACCGAATCAGTCGGGTCGGCTTGCCGTCAGTGCCGCGTCGAGGAGGGCGCCGGTCTCGGCAATCGCGGTGGACAGTGTCGACGGGGTCAGTGGGGACACGATCTCGTCGACGCCGCGCAGGCCCGCACGATCCAGGAGGGTCTTCTCGTTGGTCACCCACTCGCCGCGGCCCGCCGACACCGCGTGCGCGGCCTCGCATGCCGCGCGGCCGATCGCGCCCGCCACGTCGGTGACGTGGCCGCGGCCGGCATGTGCCCGGTCCGCGTAGCCGAGAGTCAGCCGCGCGTCGTTGCTCCACCGGGTGTGTGCGGCGCGACGCAGTGCCTGCGGGTAGGAGGGGCGCGGCAGTTCGCCGAACAGCACCCGGTTGACCGCGAGTTCGGCCACCACGAGGTAGGTTGGCACGCCCGCCAGGTGGAACAGCAGCCGCTCGACCTCGAACCGGCCCTCCCGTGCGTCCGCCAACCACCGCTGCACGTCCGCGAGTTCGCGATAGTGCAGGTCGACCGCCCGGTCCCGGAGGGTCAACCGGGCGCCACCGTTGAAGACCCCGCCGCCCCACGCGCCGAACTCGGAGACCTCGCCCGGCCAGCCGAGGCCGCGGACCGCGTCCGGGGTGAATCCGTCCCGGTAGTACACCGAGAAGTCCCAGTCGCTGTCCGGGCGATGGGTGTTCTGGGCGCGTGAGCCGCCGAGCGCGACGGCCGCCACCCCGGGCAGAGCGGCCAGTCGTTCCGTGACGTGGGTGGTGAAGGATGCGTCACTGGTCATGATCGCAGGCTATAACGCACCCGGATCGGATCGGCGAGGTCCCGCCGGGCCGACCCCGGATCGGCGAGCCCCACCGGAGCCGCCGGGTCGCCGATCCGCTCCGGGCTGCGCCGGTCAGGGGCGCAGATAGCCGCGGGCGACCGCCTCGTCGATCAGTTCCAGGGTGTAGGCCCACAACGACGGCGAGCCGTCCGCGATCGTGCTGCCCTGCTTGGCGAGCACCTCGGTGCGGGTGAGGTCGTACTCCCGCCAGGTCCCGCCCTCGGTGTGGAAGTTGAGCAGGCACGGCTGGAACCGGTCGACGGCCTTGGCGAAGCGCGCGTCCGGGCTCTCGCGCGCCTCGAACTCCTCCCACAGCGACCGCAGTTCCGCGCCCTGTTCGGCGGGGAGCAGGCCGAAGATCCGAGCCGCGCCCAGTTGCTCGCGCTCGACCTGGTCCGCCTCGGCGACGGTGTCGTAGTAGAACGTGTCGCCCGCGTCGATCTCGACCAGGTCGTGGATCAGCAACATGCGTATCACCCGTGCGACGTCCACTTCGGTCGCGGCGTGTTCGGCCAGGGTGCCGGCCAGCATGGCCAGGTGCCACGAGTGCTCCGCGGTGTTCTCGCGCCGCGATGCGTCCGCGATCAGGTTGCGCCGGACCACGGCCTTGAGCCGGTCGATCTCCAGGACGAAGCCGATCTGCGCGGCCAGGTGCGCGTCGGTGGGCGGGAAAAGTGGGACACCGGACAAGGCAACTCCTCGGTCGAACGGTCGAACGGTCGGGCGGCGTCCGGATCGCCGCACCGCCCTGCCGAGGCGGTGGCCGGCAGTCGTCTGCCGGCGCGCGGCGCGGTGAAGATCGCGGACGCCTCCACGATATGCAACCCACTCCGACCGAAGCCGGCCCAGGTGCGGTCTATCGGCGATCCTTGGGCGCTGCGGACGGTCCGTCGGCACCCTCGGGCACGATGTAGTCGCGAATCAGCCGTTCGGCGTCGCGCACCAGCGGACGGAAGACCTTGTATCGGGACAGCGAGATCACCCGCTCCACCATCGGCGTGGTGCGCGCGACGAACGCGCGCGATTTGGCGCACTCGGGCGAGCGGTCGTAGACCCAGAAGAGCACGATGCCCATCAGATGCAGCCACAACAACTCGGGCAACATCTCACCGAGTTCGTCGTCGATGCGGAGCGAGGAGCCGCGCAGCACGTCGGCGAACAGCGCGGTGACCTGTTCGCGGATCGGATAGGACTCGGCGGAGAACGGGCTGAGCGGGCTCTCCGGGTCCGCGGCGTTGCGGAAGAACTGCACCGCGAACGCGTGATACGGCTCGGCGACGTCCAACCACGCGGACAGCACAACCTGGAGCCGGTCGCCGAAGTCGCGGACACCGCGCAGGTCCTGTCGGCACCGGCTGATGTGCTCGTGGGTGACCTGGTCGTAGAAGCCGTGGATGAGGTGCTCTTTGGAGCCGAAGTAGTAGTAGGCGTTGCCGACCGAGACGCCCGACTCCTGAGCGATGGCCCGCATGGTGGTCTTGTCGTAGCCGCGCTCGCGAAACAGCCGCAGCGCGGTCTCCAGGATCAGAGACCGCGTCTGCTCGCTCTTGCCGGGTCGACCGCCCCGGTCCGGCGGGTCGCCCTTGTCGGCCGGGGTCGATGCGTCGGTGTCTTCCACGTGCTCCACGACAGGCAAGGTTAGTGCGCGATCTCGCACCGGTCGTCACACACGACCACCGTCCACGGTTCCCGGTAGGGATCCGCGTACGGATACCGCGGGAGCGGTTCGCTGCCGGTGACCGCCCGGATCCGGGCCGCGGCCAGCACCGCGGCTCGGGCCACCGGCATGCCCAAGGGCGTGGCGAGCCGGTGGGACAGGCCCCGGTAGGCACGCAGCGCCCACGCCACGGTGATCCACGCCGCGGCCCCCGACCACACCTCGCCGCCGCCGCCCACGACGGTGAGTTCGCGCACGGTCGCGGCGTGGTCGAGCTCGGGGAAACGGTTGTGTGCCCGGGGTGAATCGGCCGGGAGCAGATCCACGGCGACCAGGGTCTGCTGCCGGACGATCCAGTCGGAGAGCGCCGTGCACAGCGGGCAGTCGGCGTCGTAGAGGACGGTGAGCCGGCGGATCGGAGCCGGCGGTTCGGGGTCGGGGGAGCCGTGCCGGGCCGTCCCCTCCGATCGGCCCGGCACGGTGTCCTCGGGTTCGGCGACCATCGGGATCAGACCCCGGGCGCCGGGCGGGTCGAGCCCTGCGGGTGCACCGGCGGCATGAGGTCGCGGCCGGAGACCTTGTGCGCGCGGCGCCCCCCGCCGGTGCCGGTGCGGTAGGCCTCGTCATCGAGACCGCGCTGCCGGATCCGGTTCAGCACGTAGACGTTGAGAAGGTGCAGTACGCCCAGGATCAGCAGCACGGTGCCCAGCTTGACGGACAGCGCCTCGACCGAATCGCGGGCGTTCTCGATGGTGTCGCCGACCTTGAGGTAGAGCGCGACGAAGCCGAGGTTGACGAGATAGAAGCCGACCACGAGGAGGTGGTTGACGGCGGCGGCGAGTTCCTCGCGTCCGTGCAGGACGTCGCTGAGGAAGATCTGGCCGCTGCGGCTGAGCGTGCGGGCCACCCAGATGGTGAGCCCGATGCTGATGACCAGATAGATGGCGTAGGTGACGACGGTCATATCCATGACCCGACTCCTTTTTGAACGTGTTCAAACTGACCGACGAGGGTGACTGTAGACCTGTTTTTGAACACGTTCAAGTCGCTCCAGGGCCGGCGTCGCACGTGCGGGCCGAAAACGGCGAAACCCGCCGATCGCCGCGCAATGCGGGGCGATCGACGGGCATTGCGCAGGTGTGGCGGTCGGCTCCGGGGCGGACGGGCTATCCGGTCACCCGCGTGTTCCAGTCGATGCGGTGGCGCTGGGCGAAGCCGAGCATCTTCTCCGGGGTGAGGAAAGTGCGCATCATGATCGGCATCAACAGGCCCATCATCGCCTGGGCCACCGGGCCGGCCGACTTGTTGTTGTTGGTCTTCGCCGCGTCTGCGGCGATCTTCTCGGTGCGCGGACGCCGCAGCCGCTCGTATGCGGCGAACGCCGCCGCCGGGTCGTCGATGTCGCGCAGGCAGCGGGCGAGTTGCACGCCGCTCTCCATCGCCAGCGACGCACCCTGTCCGGAGCTGGAGGACGGCGCGTGGGCGGAGTCGCCGACCAGTACCAGCCGATCGCGGTGCCAATGCGGCAGCGGCGGCATCAGTTCCATCGGGCCGGCGACCAGGAGGCTGTCCGCGGTGGCCTCGCGCAGCAGCCGCTCGGCGGGCACGTCGCCCCGGTGCGCTTCGCGCAGCCTGCCCAGCCACTCCTCGGCCGGGATCGCGCGGGCTTCGGCGGTGCTGATCGGCTCGTGCGGCAGGTTGCAGAACAGCGCGATGCTGCCGTCGCTCTGGGTCCAGTAGCCGAAGAACGAGCGTTTGCCGAAGGCGAAGTGCATGGTGCTCGGGCGGGCCTTCGGGTCGCCGTTGCCGGGGACGTAGTCGCCGACGCCGAATCCGAGCAGGCCGACGTACTGCGGTTCGGGGGCGACGGGGTCGATCAGCGTGCGGACGGTGGAGCGGATGCCGTCGGCGCCGATCAGAATGTCGGCGCTCGCGGTGGTGCCGTCGGCGAACTCGGCGGTGACGCCGGTCGCCGTCTCCCGCACGCCCACCAGTCGCTTGCCGTGCTCGATCCGGATGTCCCGGGCGATCGCGTGTTCGTGCAGCACGCGGTGCAGGTCGGCGCGCCGCACGGTTCGGGTGGGCGGCAGGTCGGACAGGCCGGCGGCGGTACCCAATCGGCGGCCCCGGCCGTTCTCGAAGACCATGTCGGCGGTCGGTTGGCCGATCGCGCACACCGCGTCCTCGGCACCGACCACCCGCAGGGCGTCCAGTCCGTTGGGTGCGATGTTGAGCACGCCACCCGCGGCGTCGGCGCTCGCGGTGTCGCCGTATGCCTCGTACACGGTGGCCTCGATGCCGGCCCTGCGCAGGGCGGTGGCGGTGACCGGGCCGGCGATGCCGCCGCCGATGATCATCGCGGTCTTGACGCGGGTCATGTCGTTGCTCCCGAAGTGAGTGGTTGCGGGGGTCGGGTGGCGGGTCCCGGGCCGAGGCCGGGATCCGCACGGGTGGGTGCCGGGCGCCCGGAGTCGACTCGCGCTCTCGGTCACGGCACCGGAGCGGGGTCAGTGGGTGCGGGCCGGGTCGGCGACGGTGGGCAGGTCGCCGTCGCGGTGGGCACGCCTGACGTCCTCGACGTAGGCGCGGCTGAACATCGCGGACAACACCGCGATGCCGCCCCGGTGGATGCGCACCTCGCCGTGGTCGATGTGGCCGACCAGGCGGATCACCCGTCCCTTGCCGGCCGGCCGGGCGATGTCCTTGACCCGGCCCCGGCCGGTCCAGCGCAGCCCGTCCTGCTCGACGACCGCGTCGTCGGCGACCAGCAGCTTGAGCATCGCGTGGTCCAGGTCGACCCGGATCTCGATGTCGCCCGCCTCGATCCGCGGCGAGCGCAGGTCGAGCACGGCGGCGGCGCGCCGCTCGCGGACCTCGAACGAGGTTCCGGTCGTCCAGTCGCCCAGGCGCTTGGTGGTGGTGTGGTCGGCGTGGATGCGAATCGGGGTGGTGGTCATGGCGGTTCCTCTCGGACGGTGGCGCTTCGGCCGCGGCGGAGGCGGGATTTCCGCCGCTCGCTGCCGACGACTGAATAGTGGCACGGAGACTAGTGTCTTGGCAACTAGTTATAGTGGGGCTAGTTGCCGGGCATCTAGTAGGCTGGGTGCATGACGACGACTTTCCGCAGATCACCGCTGGCGCTGGCGCTTTTGGGCCTGCTCTACCGCGAGCCGATGCATCCGTATGCGATCCAGCAGCGGATCAAGCAGTGGGGCAAGGACAAGGTCGTCAACGTGGGTCAGCGCGCGTCGCTGTACAAGACGATCAATCGGCTGCGCGAGGCCGACCTGGTCACGGTGCGCGAGACGGAACGCGATCAGCAGTACCCCGAGCGCACGGTCTACGAGATCACCGAGGCGGGGCGCGACGCGTGCCACACGTGGATGGCCGAGATGCTGGGCACTCCGCGCAACGAGTTCCCGGAGTTCCCGGCCGCGCTGTCCTTCCTCGCGCTGCTCACCCCCGAGACCACGCGCGAGTTGCTCACCCGGCGTCGGGACCGGCTCGTCGCCGATCTGGCGGCGCTCGATGCGGACGCGGCGAACGCGGCCGCGTTCGAACTGCCGCGTGTGCTGATGCTGGAGGACGAATACCTGCGCGCGGTCACCGCCGCGGAACTGGCTTGGGTGGAGGCGGTGTCGGCCGACCTGGCCGAGGGCCGGCTGACCTGGAGCCAGGACTCGCTCGCGGCATTTGCCGAGTCGGCGCCGGAGTAGCCCCGAACGCGCCGATGCCGCGTTGCCGACCCGGGCGGGTCGACGAAGGCGGCATCGGAAGGTGCGCGGCGCCGGGTGCCGGGCGGATCGGTCCCGTTCGACGTCCGACGTGGTCGACAACGCCGGCCGCCCTCGCCGCGTCGCACGACCGAGGCCGTCGTCCGCCCGTCGGCGCGAGCATGTCGGTGCCCACGCCCGGGGTCCGCGCGCCGCGGCGGTGGCGGGCCCGGACGGTCGCGTGGCGGCCTTATCATCCACATGATCGACAACTCGGTGACCGCGCTCGGCCCGAGCGCGCCGGGTGGCGACGACCCCGGGAGCGGCCTTGTCCGACGAGCTGGAGTACCACGCCCTGCACATCGCGGTGGAGAGCGAGAGCGAGGGTCGGGCAATCCTCGACGAACTCGCCCGGGACCCGGGCCGGTTCGGTGAGATCGCCCGCAAACGATCCAAGGACCCGCTGTCCGCCGCCAACGGCGGCGACCTGGGCTGGGGGCGCGAGGACGACTACGCCGAGGCATTCGCCGAGGCGCTGGTCAAGCTGCGCCCGGGCGGGTTGAGCGACCTTGTCGCGTCCCAGTACGGCTTCCACATCATCAAGCTCGCGGGCACCCGCCCGGCCCGCTTCGTCGATGAGGACTGACCGGGCACGCGGCGGCGGCCCGGCTCGTCGGGCCGGGACCGAAACCGGTCGGGTCCGTTCGACGCACGTGTGCCTCGCCGACGGATGAGGCCGGGGCGAGAGGGGATGCATCCTTAGGGTGACCGCGCGCGTGCAAAGGGTAGAGCCGTCGGCTCCGCCGGGAGCCGGCGTCGCACGGCCGTCCGATCGAAAGGGATCGCGAGATGATTCGTACTCGGCAGACGCAGGACACCCACGGACGCGGGTCGGTGAAGATGTTCGGAGCGGCGGCCGTCGCACTCGCCGCCATCGGCGTCTGCGCGGTACCCGCCTCGGCCGTGCGCTTCGGCGCCGACGCGCCCGCCGGCGCCGCGCCGTACGCCGTGGCCCTGTTCACCGCCGACGGCCAACAACTGTGCGGCGGAACCCTGGTGACCCCGAAGAAGGTGCTCACCGCGGCCCACTGTGTGAACGGCCTGGCGGACCCGACCGCCGTCACGGTGGTCGCCGGGCGCCTGGATCTGGCGGGTACGGGCGGGCAGACCCGCAAGGTGACGAAGAGCAAGGTGCACCCGAAGTTCGAGCCGGGCGCGCTCACGTACGACGCCGCCGTGCTCGACCTGGACCGGTCGCTGAGCCTGAAACAGCTGCCGATCGCCGGTGCCGAGGACGACGCGCTTTACCAGGTCGGCAACAGGGCGACGGTCTACGGCTGGGGCAAGACGGACGGCGGCGCGACGACCACGCGGCTCAAGCAGACCACTCTGGTGCTCTCGCCGCTGCCGCAATGCGAGCCCTACACGTTCCCGACGGACAGCCCGGCCACCCGGGTGTGCGGCCAGGCACCGGCCGACAACCCCGGAACCGGCATCTGCCGCGGCGACTCGGGCGGGCCGCTCGTGGCGAAGGGCAAGCTGATCGGGATCGTGTCCACCGGCAACAAGTACTGCACGGGCGAGCAGCCCGAGTCGGTGTTCACCCGGGCGAGCGCCGTGACCAAGGGGCTCGGCCTCTGAGTGGTCCGAGAGGCCGCAACACCGCCTGATCGACGGCCGGCCGGATGATCCACGATCAGCCGGCCGCGCGTGACGCACGCGGTCGAACAAGCGCATCCATCACCACGAGGGCGCGCCGCCGACGGGGCGGCGCACCCTCGTCGAGGCCGCTATACACACTGGGTATACCTACCGTGTATAGTCCTTGACATGTCAATCGGACACACCCTCCTCGGGCTCCTGGAGTCCGGCCCCCGCCACGGCTACGACCTCAAGCGCAGCTTCGACGAGCGCTTCGGCCGGGATCGTTCGCTCGCCTACGGCCAGGTCTACTCGACCATGTCGCGGCTGTTGAAGAACGGGCTCGTGGAGATAGACGGCCTGGAGACCAGCGGCGGTCCCGAACGCAAGCGCTACTCGATCACCGACGCCGGCGTCACCGACGTCGAGCAGTGGCTCGGCCAACCCGAGAAGCCCGAGCCCTACCTCCAGTCGACGCTCTACACCAAGGTCGTACTCGCGCTGCTCACCGGCCGGGACGCGAACGAGATCCTCGACACCCAACGCGCCGAACACCTGCGCATGATGCGCGACCTCACCCGGCGCAAGCTCGACGGAGACCTCAGCGACCGGTTGATCTGCGACCACGCGCTGTTCCACCTCGAAGCGGACCTGCGGTGGCTGGAACTGACCACCGCCCGTCTCGGCGAACTCACCCAGGAGATCCGCACGTGACCGACACCCTGCTCAGCGGCCGCGAGCTGCACAAGACGTACGGTGCGACGCCTGCGCTGGCCGGTGCCGAGTTCACCATCGGCGCGGGCGAGATCGTCGCCGTCATGGGCCCGTCCGGATCGGGCAAGTCCACCCTGCTGCACTGTCTGGCGGGCATCGTCCGCCCCGACTCCGGCACCATTCGCTACAACGGCGGCGACCTGACCGCCATGTCGGACACCCAACGCAGCGCGCTGCGCCGCAGCGACTTCGGCTTCGTCTTCCAGTTCGGCCAGTTGGTACCCGAGTTGACCTGTCTGGAGAACGTCGCGCTGCCGCTGCGGCTGAACGCGGTCAAGCGCAAGGAGGCGGAAACCAAGGCGCGGGAGTGGATGGAGCGACTCGAGGTCGCCGACCTCGCGGGCAAACGACCCGGCGAGATCTCCGGTGGCCAGGGCCAGCGGATCGCGGTGGCCCGAGCCCTGGTGATCCGCCCCCGTGTGGTCTTCGCCGACGAGCCCACCGGCGCGCTGGACTCGCTCAACGGGGAACGCGTCATGAAGCTGCTGATCGAGGCCGCCCGGGACACGAAGGCCGCGGTCGTGCTAGTCACCCACGAATCCCGGATCGCCGCCTACTCCGACCGTGAGATCGTCGTCCGCGACGGCAGGTCCCGGGACATGGCGCGTGCCACGTGAACGTGTTCCGCGATCTGAGAATGGGCGTCGGCTTCGCGGTCACCGGCGGCCGGGAGGGTTGGACCCGCACGCTGCTGACCGCGATCGGGGTCGGCCTGGGCGTGGCGCTGCTGTTGCTGACCACCGCGATACCCGGTGCGCTGGGCGCGCGCGACGACCGCGGGCGCGGCCGGGACGAGTTGGCGGGGCGGGTGCAGCAGGCCGCCGCGAACACCCTGTTGGTCGGCATGGTCGACACCACCTACAAAGGCGACGACATCCGGGGCCGGGTCCTGCGCGCGGAGGGCCCCCGGGCGCCGATCCCGCCGGGGCTGAGCCGGCTGCCGGCCCCGGGCGAGATGGTGGTCTCACCCGCCCTGGCCGACCTGCTCGCCTCGAAGCGGGGGGCGCTGCTCAAGGAGCGGCTGCCCTACCGTACGGCCGGGCGGATCGCCGAACAGGGCCTGATCGGTCCGGACGATCTGATCTTCTACCTCGGCAACGACACCATCGCCGGGGAATCGAGCTCGGTGGTCCGGATCACCGCGTTCGGCAACGCCTTTCCCGCGGAAAAGCTGGATCCCCGGCTGCTCCTGCTCGTCGTGGTGATGTTCGTGGTGCTGCTGATGCCGGTTGCGGTGCTGATCGCCACAGCCGTGCGATTCGGCGGCGAGCGGCGCGACCGACGGCTGGCGGCGCTGCGGTTGGTCGGCGCGGATGCCCGGACCACCCGGTGGATCGCGGCCGGCGAGGCGCTCGCGGGATCGTTGTTCGGGCTGCTCTTCGGGCTCGGCTTCTTCCTGATCGGCCGACAAATGACCGATGTGGCGGCGGCGTTCGATCTGAGCATCTTCCCCGGCGATCTGGATCCGAGTCTGCCGCTGGTCGTCCTGGTGGCGCTCGCGGTGCCGGCCGCCGCCGTCGCGGTGACGCTGTTCGCGCTGCGCTCGGTGATGATCGAGCCGCTCGGTGTGGTGCGCACCGGTACCCCGGCTCGGCGCCGGGTGTGGTGGCGGTTGCTCCTGCCGGTCGTGGGCGTGGCCATGCTCTTCCCGTTGATCCGTCGGGGTGCCGATGCCGGGGAGTTCAACCGGGGCCAGGTGATCGGCGGCACGGTGTTCCTGCTGTTCGGTGTCACCGCGCTGTTGCCGTGGCTGGTCGAAACCGTGGTGGCCCGGCTCGGAGCGGGCCGGGTTCCGTGGCAACTCGCGGTGCGCCGGCTCCAGTTGGGCAGCGGTGCGGCGGCCCGCTCGGTCAACGGCATCGCGGTCGCGGTGGCCGGTGCGATCGCCCTGCAGATGCTCTTCATGGGCATCGAGAACGACTACGTCAGGGAGACCGGCCAGGACCCCGGCCGGGCGCAGATGTCGGTGACGTCCAACGCGCAGTTCGGCGGTGACCGGGTCACCGAGATCACCGACCGGATCCGGCAGACCAAAGGGGTGCGCAGTGCCTTCGGGCACGCGGGCACCCGGATCGGCGACCGGGCCGAGAATCCCGCCGAGGGCGCGACGCTGACCATCGGCACGTGCGAGTCGCTGCGCGAGCTGGCTCGGATCGAGCGCTGTGCGGACGGTGACGCGTTCATCATCGAGGGTCGCGGGTCCTCGGGCCAGATCGTCGGTGGGATGAAGACGACCGCCGGACGGCAGGTGATCATCGATCCGTCCTACGGGATGACGGGGCTGCCCGCGTCCCGCACGCCATGGCTGATTCCCGCGACCGCGGTGACCGTGCCGGGTCGGGCCGACGCGAGCGGGATGTCGTACGACGGGGTGCTGGCGACGCCGGGCGCGGTGCCGGCGGCGGCGACCAGGAACCTGAGCTACTCGCTGCACGTGCGGATCGACCCGACCGTCCCGGATGCTCGGGATCTGGTCCGCAACACCGCCGCCCGGGTCGATCCGCTGTCCACGGTCTACGACCTGTCCTGGACTCGGGAGTCGCGGCGTTTCGCGAACGTGCGTACGGCGCTGTTCATCGGCACGGCCGTGGTGCTGTTGCTGATCGGCGCGAGTCTGTTGGTGACCATGCTGGAGCAACTGCGCGAGCGGCGGAAGCTGTTGTCGGTGCTGGTCGCGTTCGGCACCAGGCGCAGCACGCTGAGCTGGTCGATCCTGTGCCAGACGGCGATCCCGGTCGCCCTGGGGCTGGCGCTCGCGGCAGCCGCGGGCGTGGCTCTGGGCGCTGTGCTGCTGAAGATGGTGACTCGGCCGATCGCGGTGGACTGGAGCGGCATGGCCTTGATGTCCGGGATTGCTGCGGGTGTGGTGCTGCTGGTCACGGTGCTGAGCCTGCCGCCGCTGTGGCGGCTGATGCGCCCGGACGGGCTGCGCACGGAATAGGGGCGGCGGCCGGGCCCGCGAGGCGAATTCGAGGCGGTGCCGGACACGGGCTCTCGTGTCCGGCCACCCCGATAAAAAGGGAGGGGGAGGGCCCCGTCCGTGTAGAAAAGAAGAGAGTCGTGTAGGGAAAAAGTT
>NZ_JBEXCV010000164.1:0-18403 GCF_040605455.1 Embleya sp. NPDC005575
AGGTTGCCGGCCAACTCATTGACGTTCTCCGTGAGTTGCTTCCAGGTACCGGAGAACCGCCCGCCGCGCGGCGACCGAGGCCGACGGCGCCGCCGCGCGCGCCCAGGCCGCCGCCGACGGCGCGAAGGCGTCGGCGGAGACCGCGTTCGCCGAGAGCCGCACCGCGCACGCCGCAGCCGCCGACGCGATCGTCGCCGCGCAGCAGGCCGCCGACAACGTCACGGTCGCCGAGCAGGCTTCCAAGACTGCGGCCGGCGCTGCGGACACCGCCCGCACCGACGCGGGCGCGGCCGGGGTCCAGGCCGCCACGGCGCAAGTGAGCAGCGCCCGCACCACCGCCCAAGCCCAGGCTTCCGCCCAGGCCGCCGCGAGCGCCCGCGACTCGGCGAACCAGGTCGTGGCCCCCGCGAACGAGGCGATCATCACCGGCGGCCCCTACCAGGAGAAGGACACCTCCGCAGGCTTGGCCGTACTCGTCGGCCAGACGTCCAAGTCCCTTGCAGAGCAACAGGCCGCCGCAGCTCAGGCCAAGGCCGACGAAGCCGCCCGCGCCGCACAGTCCGCCAAGGACCTCGCGGCGCAGGCTAGCGCCGATGCCAAGGCCGCCACCCAGGCTGCGGCGGCTGCGGCCGACGACGCCGCCAGAGCGGCCCGTGCGGTCACCGAGGCACGTACCTGGGCGACCAAGGCCGCCGGCGACTCCGGTGCGGCGCAGACATCCGCCGACAACGCCGGCTCACATGCCACCCGAGCCTGGGACGAGGCCACCAAGGCCGGCACCGCCGCCTACGCTGCCCACGCCGACGCGACCCTCGCCCGGGACAACGCCACCGAGGCTGAACGCGACGCCGTCTCCGCCCGCACCACCGCGACCAAGGCCGAGACCGACGCGGGCACCGCCCGCGACATCGCAGGCAAAGCCGAAACCGACGCCACCGCCGCGGAGAAGGCCGCCGCCAACGCCCAGACCAGCGCCCAGGAAGCTCAGGCCGCCGCCGATCGCGCGGAGGAGCAACGGCGCAAGGACGAGGAAGCGGCCCGCCAGGCGCTACTCGTCGAGGAACACGCCGGCGGGGACCCGCTGAACCTCGACGACACGCACATCCTGCTGGTCGCGTGCGGAGACGCCTGCCTGGCCGACCACAACGAGGCCGCCGGCCTCGCGAACCAGGACGTGATCGACTGGATCAGGGGCGAAGGCCTGGACATCGTCTTCGAGTTCATCGGCGTCAACGACGCGAAGAAGTGCTTCGGCAAGGGTGACGTGAAGAGTTGCCTGCTGACCGCGATGAACCTCGGCTCACTCGGCGCGGGACTGTTCAACCCGAAGAAGGCCGCCGAAGCGGTTTCCGCAACCACCAAGATCGCCACCCGGCTGCCCAAGTTCTTCGCCGCGGCCCGCGCCGCCCGGCAGGTCGTCAACGAAAGCCGCACCCTGATCACGGAATCCCGGACCGCCCTCTCCCGAGGCCCGGTCTCCCTCCCCGCACTGGCCAGGGGCGGCGGATACGTGAACACCCTCCTGGAAAGGTTCCAGGGGAAGCCGTGCACCGTCGGCGACCCGATCTACAAGCCCGTCGACACCGCGCACGGCAACCGGGCCATGGGGATGGAGGCATGCCTCGACAAGAAATACCTCGAGACCCACTCGGGCGGTGCGCCCAGCGTGCCCACGCCCGGACTCCAATGGGCCGGCAAATACGCCGGGTGGATGGGATTGCGCCCCGACGGTGCCATCAACCGTTGTCATCTGCTCGCGGACGTACTGTCGGGCCCCGGCGACAACCCGGCCAACCTCGCCACCTGCACCCGCCAGGCCAACACCTACGTCGTCGGGGACGGTCGTCTCCGCGAAACCATGCGGGACTTCGAAGTGGACGTGACGAAGCAGATCGACGGAGGGCTGACGGTTCACTACACGGTCACTCCGGAATACAGCGGCGATCGCACCGTACCTGCCACGTTCGTGATGATGGCCTACGGAACCGACGGCAGCGGACTCCTCCACTGGTCCCGCAGCGCCGTCGTTCCCAACTCCTTCTACAGCCCTTCCCGGCAACTCTGGCGTAACCTCGGCCTAGCCGAGGACCCGAATACCAAGCTGCCCGTCCCGGTCGGCAGCACACCCTGAGCACAGGTCCCCTCGGCGCCCCACGCCGAGGGGACCTACCCGCACTCGTCCGTAATGCCCAGTACGAAAGAAGTGATGTGTCGTGCGAGGAGACCGCAATCCCGAGGAACTCACACGGCTCATGCCCTTGCCCACGCCTGCGGGTGAACCGCGGCTCGACATGGTCTCTACTCTGCGGTTGCCCGACGACTACACCTGGTTCCTTGCCCATTACGGGGGAGGGGAGATCGATCCGAGCATGGTGATCGTGGTCCCCGACGAACTCAAGACGACCGACGCGGATCAGGAGATGGGACAGGAAACGGGTACGGCACATCTGACATGGCAAATGGAGGGCGGCATTCCGGGCGTCACCGATGTCCCGCCGCCCGTCCTGTCCTGGGGCGTCGACCACGCTCCCACTCTGCTGTGCTGGCTCACGATCGAGAACGACCCGAACCAGTGGCCGGTGGTCACCTTCAACCACGGGTTTCTGAAATGGGAAATCCATTCATGCGGCATGGTCGAGTTCCTCATCCGCGTCCTGCGCGGAGAAGGCCCCGAGGACCCTCTGCACGGCAGCCCTCTATGGGCCGCGGGAACGGCTCGATTCCTAAACCGTCATGAAGCGAGTCGGCTCCGCTCGGCAGGCATCGATCCCCACACGGGGCAGGAATTCAACTTTGGCTGAACGAATTCACAAGCCAGGCCGACGACTTTGACCTCGGCCTTGGGAGCGAGAACGGGAGACCGGTCCCGACCGCCCAGATATACGCGAGCAGCGATCCCTCGAGCGACCGACGAGAACCATCCGGGAAGTATCCGCCCTTGATCGTCCACGAGTCCTCGTCGGTTCGCTGACGGGGACTCTGTGCTTGTGAGGTGGGGCATAGCTCGAGGTTCCTCGTCATGATTTCGCAGTGGTGGGTGGTGTGAGCTGGGGTGTTGCAGGTCGGATGGGAACGGTTCATGGCCGTTCGGATGGGGCGCGAGGGCTTGACCTGGGGATATCGCGGTTTCATTGAGAACGTGCGGGTGTGTTGCACATAGGCTTGTACGCCTACTGCTGCGTTCCTCAAAGGGTGTACACGAACCGGCGCCGTAACGTGCGGGTAGGTGGGGTCGTTCTGCCCCAGATCCAAGGTCTGGCACGGTGGTTGGGTTGGAAGGTCGCGAGGGTCGTGGCCTGCGCGATGTCGGCGGCGTTGGAAAACGAGCGGCCTGCTTGTCTGCGGCGCGTGCGAGGAGGACTTCGGCGCCGTCGCGGTCGTCGACGTTCGCCGGGCCGACGTAGACCGCCAGGACCGGGCCGAGCGTGTCGACCGGGAGGTGACGCTTGACGCCCGACACCTTCTTCCCGCCGTCGTATCCGTGCCATCCGCCCCGCTCCGTGCCCTTGACGCTCTGGCTGTCCACGATCCCGGCGCTCGGTGTCGGATCACGGCCCCGACCGGTGCGTTCCCGCTCGCGGAGCGTGGCAAGGATCGCCTCCCACCGTCCCTCGATCCGCCACCTGCGCCAGTGGTGGCAGACCGTCTGGTACGGCGGGAAGTCGTGTGGAAGCAGACGCCAGGCACAGCCGGCCCGAAGCCGATACGACAATGCGTTGAGGATCTCGCGCCGAGGATGCCTGGGCGGTCGGCCCCCCGGCCTCGGCGGCGGCACGAGAGGAGCCAGGATCTCCTATTCCACATCGGACGGACCCGTCCCATACACAGCGCGCGGTCCGACCATGACCCGCATCCCCCGAGAGAAGCGACTACCAAGTCACGTTCCCTGAACAACCCTTCTCAGACACCCTCTAGCTCCCCATCCGCGTACACGTGAACGTCCCCAGGTGCCAGGTCACTTCCGTCTCTCGGACCGTGGGGTGTGAGCACGGTTGTTGTCAGACCTGGCGGACTCTCACGACGTTTCTGCTCTGCCGGGCGAGACTGCGAGATCGCCGTCGGGCATTGATGTGAAGCACCAGCCCTGTGGTCCGGTGATCTCCCACGCCGCCCCCGCCGGGCCGAATGAGCAGTTCAGGTGCAGGCCGGCGTCGAACACCATCCTCAGAGCGCCGGACTTGAATGCGACCGCCGACAAGACAGATGTCCCGAGCAGTTGGGAGGCTGTGCTCCGCGAGGTCGGGGACAGCGGAAGAGCGGGATTGGTCAGAGCTGACCCGTGCGACAGGAAGGCGGGGCCTTCCAGGACGACGTCCCATCCCGAGTCGAGGGACAGCGCCGGATGGGGTTCGAGGGCGACCTCGGCAACGCGCCGGCCTCGGAGGTTCAGGATCCACCGGTCGGGGTGTTCGACCGGATTCGTGTCAGTGCTCACCCCTGCACCCTGGCCTACTCCATCATGGCGGTCCAGAGGATTGTCCTGGCTGTCAGGCCACTTCGGTGTCCCGCTCGATGGCCTTGAGGCGGTTCTTGAGCCGATAGCGGGGACCGTTGATGGAGATTACGTCGCAGTGGTGCAGGAGCCTGCCGAGGATGGCGGTGGCGAGGACTTCGTCGCCGAAGACCTGACCCCACTCAACTGGGATGCCACCGGCACACCTTCCTCGCACCTGACCGATCAAGGCAGCACCTGGAGAATCCGGGCACCACCGTGAAGACCAACGAGGACCGCGGGAGATGGATACGGGCCGGTGGCAGCGGCGATCCATGAAAAGGAACATGTGCCGGCCCCAGATGGGTGGACCAAGACCCTCACCGACCCCCGACTCTGCGCCGCCATCGTGGACCGGCTGACCTTCAACGGTGCCATCATCCGGACCGGCACCGAGTCCTACCGCCTCGCTCACACCAGAGCCCAGGCGGGCCAGGTCGCTGCGGGGTGTCCTTTGGGCCGGCTCCGAAACCCACGCGACCCATACACGGAACAGCCTCGCTCAGGAGGCGTCCAGATCCACGCCCGCGAGCGCGGGCATCGCCCGGAGAAAATCCGGGACGCTGCGGAGTTCGTCCAGCCGCTGCTCGTAGGACTCGACCCGCTTCGTGCAGTCCGCGGCAAGGGCGGTCGGCAGGCTGCGCAGATCGGTCTGCGAAGCGACGATGACGGAGTCGTAGTTGCCCACGTCCGAACCGATCGTGAGGTCGACGAAGATCCCGTCGTCCCCGAGGACGTCGGCCAGGGCCGGCCGCACCGGGCCCCGCAATGCCGCGGTCAGGCGCTCGAAGCGTTCGGCTCCCGGGGAAACGGCGAACACGGTGATCTCCGAGGAGGCGTCGAAGACCACGGCGTGCAGCGCGGACACCAGGTCCCGCGGGGTCGCCAGCGGGAACAGGCCCGCGCCCGCGCGGCCGACCCTCTCCACCTCCCATCCGGTGGGCCCCCGGCGGAACCTGACGTCCGAGCTCCCGGGAACGAAGCCGTTGTCCCGCGACTCGGCGGTCACTTGCTCCGCGTCGACCTCGTACTCCCAGTCCACCAGAGTCGGCTCACGACCCAGCGTCCGTGCAGCGTCGTCGCGGTAGTACGTCGGGATCGCATACCGGGCCAGGCCGGCGGTCAGGCGCCAGACCAGACCCACGTAGACGGCGACTTCCTCCATGTTGTTGTTGTTCACGGCCCACTCTGAGAACGGCGTCCTCCCCTCGGGCCATTCCTCGAACAGCCCCGGCCAGTGCCTGGACACGACCACGTCGTCGCCCGGGAGATAGTGGAAGACACGGATGCCGTGGCGCTGGACGGCCTCGAACCGAATCGGATGCACGGCGCCAACCTAGCCGCCCCACGGCCTAAGCAAGCCGCCTGCCGGCCGGGGCCGTTTGCCGCAGCCGTCGCCGCGATGGCCATCGTCGACCCCCAGCGGTGGCAAACCACGACACACCGCTTCCAGCGCGCGCACGCCCACCGACTCGCCGGACCCGCCGGGCCGGTACGCGCCCAGGACATCGACGTCCCGGTCCTACTGCTGCACGGCGCGCTCGAGCCGGTCGCACCCGCAGCCGACGTACTCACCCTCGTCCGGGCCCTCACCGCCCTGGACCGGCCCCACCGCGTCGCGTTCTTCCCCGAGGCCGGCCACAGCCTGGCGATCCACACGTCGCGGCCCGCGCACTGCACGCCGAGATCACCTTCTACCGAGACGTGCTCGACGGCACGATCACCCCCGGAAGGACCGACCGCACGAACTTCCCACGTCCCGCACCCGCGTCTGCCCGCCGTAGGGCCGCAACACCGTCAACACCTGGCGCACCCGCGACACCGTCCGAAACGATTGCGTACGCGCCGCACACCCCGCCGCCTCCGTCGCCTGCGCGCATGCCTCGTCGACGTCGCCCGTGTCCACCAGCGACACCGCGAGCAACGCGTGGTCGATCGCCCGACGCCGCACCCGCGTCGGCGACAACGTCGCCAGGGCCCGCCGTGCACACACCCGCGCCCGATCGTCGTGGCCCAGGTCGTGCAGGCAGTGCGCCTCCTCGACCTCCAAGCGATCGAGAGAGCCGGAGCTGAACTCGATCGTTGCGAGCGGGGCGACACTCCGCGTCGCGGAGCCACAAGTACTCGAACCCAGAGTTCGGGGCCACCACGATCACATCGACCCACCCGACCTCGTCGGCGGACACGACACGCCCCAGGCGCTCCCCGAGAACGCGCAGCACCAGAGCACGGGCCGCCTCGCGGGGAACCTGACCGGCACGCCACCGCGTCGCCTGCGTGGTGTCCGTACGTATCGTCACACCGGTTCGCGCTCCCGCTTCGCGCACGCGCCTCGCCAACCCCTTGGCGTTCAAATCGGCCTCCGCCATCAGCGCCACGAGGACTGGAGCAACCGTTGTTCCTGGGGAATCCCGCCCCTGCTGGGGGATCGCGCGCCCTCCCCGCTGAGCAGGAGCGTTACCCGCGCTTGCGCGGTTCCAGGACCTCCACCTTCGCCAGGTCGCGGTGGCGGTGGTGGGCCGCGGCGATCGCCGCGAGGTTCGGGCGGTCCAGCGCGTGGTAGGCCGCGGCGAGGAGTTCGGCCGCGTACGCCTCCCGGACCGGGTCGCCGTGCGAGGCCCAGTGCAGGTCCCGGCCCAGGACCAGGGCCTCCGCCGGGTCACCCGCCGCGCACCGGCTGCGTGCCTGCGCCACGGACTCGGCCAGAGCCTCGGCGTCGTCGAAGGACGCGTACATGTACTGCCCGAACCGGTAGTCGTCGGCGCCGTTGTGCGGCGGCCGACCCAACGCGGTCTCGCCCGTCACGAGTGCGCCGCCCCCGTCCAGGGTGGTGATCCGGTCGGGATCCACCGGCGGATGCCGCGACGCGTACGCGTGGATGTACGCGACATCGGTCTCGGGCCGATCGGCGGTCTCGAACGCGGTCAACGCCCGGCGCAGCAGGGTGAGGTCGGTCCGTCGTTCGTCCCAGTCGAGGACTTCGTCGGGGCCGTAGTCGTCGAGGTCGCGCCACACGCGTTCGATGACGAGCCGGACCGCTTCCAGCGGCGTCCCCGCGCTCCGGTCGATCCCGCCACCGTCGTTGTTGTAGTAGCTGCCGACGCCGCCCCACGTGCGCCCGTCGTCGAACCACAGGCCGTAGTGCAGGCCGTCGGAGCCGCCGTGCAGGAAGGTCAGGAACTCGGGCGGGTCGCGGTAGTAGCGGCCGTGCACGCGGACGTCGATGCCCGCGATGGGCTGCCCGTCCGGGTCGTCGAACAGGTCGAGGACGCCCATCGTGGTCAGCTCCGCGTCGCGCAGCGCACGCAGCTCCCGCGGGCCCAGCGCGTCGAGGAACGCGCGAAACCGGAAGATCGACTCGGGCAGCTCGACGCCCCAATCACGCCGAAAACGCTCCTCGATCCGAGCCCGAGACCGCGCGTCCACGACGTCACCCTTACCCATCACATGTCCCCGTCCGAATGCCACACCCGATCAACCCGCGGCCACCGACGCTACCGAACCCCACCGACGCGTCCTCGGGCACCATCAGGAACCCCTGATTGAGCGGCCCCGCGTTTTCCGGACAGGTGATTGCTGTCCTGCTATGCCACGAGTCGCCATCCGACTCGAGGTGTGCCAGCCGCGCACCACGCCTGTGACACCGCAAGTCAACCAATCCCTCGCCGAGCAACACCCGCCGCGTTGACTTCCGTTGTCGTGGACAAGTGAGCCCGATGCAGGCATGCGTTCCTTCGTAGCATGCGTGTCATGACGGTTCACGCGGACGAGTTTTTCAAGGACGGACCGGTTTACCGGCTCCTCGAACCGGCCATCAGGGTGCGGTCCACGGGCGGCGTCCCGACCGAACCGCGCGAAGAAACGGATGGCTTCCGCCGACTCGTCGCCGAATCCCACGAGGCTTCGTGAACGATGCTGCGTCCAGTGGGGGTGTACCTTCGGGCGCAGCCGGCGAGGTGGTCGAGGCGGCGAACGGGGGAAGTGGCATGCCTGGATCGGCGGTCTACTTTTTCGGGCTCGGTGGCTTGGCGTTTCTGCTGAGCGTGATCGATATTCCTTGGCTGTACCGAAGGTTCGCGGGCCCGGGTGACAGCGCGGCGGCCGTGCCGCGCTGGGGGGAGTCATTCGGAAAGGGTCAGGTCGGTGGAATCCTGACCGCGCTGTGCGGTTTCGGGATGGGCCTACTGATGGTGAACTTGCACGATCGGTCGACGTGGGATCGGGACTCCGTCCGATCCGCGGCGGACAAGTTCGCGGCGGAGCTGTCGAGTGGGTCGGTGCTGGAAGGGTTCGCCGGGTCGATCGACTACACCACACTTGTGGGGACCAGACTCGATTCGCCGAACGGTTCGCGGCCGGCTTTGCGGATCGAAGGTGTCTCGGGGACGACGGCGACCGCGCGGTTCACGATCGCGACGGACAACGGGCGCTACGCCGTGTGTCTGACCGTGGAGAACGGTGGGCGCGATCCCGCGGATGTCCCGATACAAATACCCAACGCGCCGGAGGGTCAGACCTGGCACCACGACCTCATCCACGCGCGGGTCGACGACGGAGCGTGCCGGGCAACCTGACCGCTCCTGTGGCGAAGCACCTCGGTGGTGGGTTGGTCGGGTTGGTGGCGCACCGGACCGGGCGCACCGGACACGTCACCAGCGTCGAGGCCGACCCGCCCTCGCCACCGGCCGACCGCGACCCTGACCCGCGCCGGAGTCCGCGTCGACGTCCGGGTCGGCGACGGCGCCCTCGGCTGGGCCCTGGCAGCCCCTTCGACCGGTTGATCGCCACCTACGCGGTCGACCGCGTCCCCGCGCCTGGATCGAACAGACCACTCCCGGCGGCGACATCGTCTTTCCCTGGACCCGCCTGGGCTACTTCGCCCTCACCACCGGCAAGGAGGGCCGCTCGGCGAGGGGATGGCTCCACGGCCTCGCCCAGTTCACGAACGCCCGCGGCGCGCCCACCACCCCCACCCACCGCCAAGTCCGGGCCGACCGCGACCCCGATCACGAACGCGCCTCACCCGCGACCCACGCCCCCTGCACGACAACGCCCACTGATGTGGGTACTGCGCCTGCACCTGCCCGACGTCCCGTTCGACACCACCGCCGATACCCACGGCGTCCATGCCCGCCTCCACGACGGCGCCAGTCCTGGGCGACGATCTCCACGCCGCCGACCAGGCCCGCGATCGCCTCCCAGGGCGGTCCGCGCCGGCTCGTCGACGAACTCGAAATTGCGTGGGACGCGTGGATCGCGGGCGGTGCCGTCGGCCTGTACGACCACGGCATGAACGTCACGGCCGACGACGAGCAGTTCGTCTGGGCGGGCGACCCCGACACCGGCACCCGATGACCCCTTCCCGCACCCGCGCCGATAACGACTGGGTGAAGCCGACACCCACACACCGACATCGCACTTCGACCGGCGCCGGATCCCGGACACGTCGCGCCTTCCGGGCGTCGGCCGAGACGAACAGCGGCGGCACCCAACTCGCCGCGTGGCTCTACTGCCACGACAAGGCCGGCAACCTCACCGCCACTTCCAGCACGACCACCGCCTGCAACTCCGCGGGCACCACCTACACCTACAACGCCGCCAACCAGACGACGAACACCGGCTGGACCTTCGACGCCAACGGCAACGAGACCACCGCCGGCGGCGGCCTGCCCCGCACCGGCGAGACGTACGGCGACTTCAACCAACTCACCGCCATCACCCGAGGGTCCACCACCTCCACCGCCACCTACACGGGTACCACCAACGCCGAACGCCTCAACTTCGGCGCCACCGACTTCCACTACGGCTCCGAAGGCCTCACCGCGACCGTCACCAACGGCGTGGAAACAGGATTCGTCCGCGAACCCTCGGGCAGCCTCACAGCCATGAGCACCGGTGAAGCCCACCACTACTACCTCACCGACGCCCAGGGCTCCGTCATCGCCATGACGGACAAGAACGGCAACAAGGTCAACACCTACGCCTACGACCGTACGGCAACGCCCGCACCACCACCGAAACAGTCCCCAACCCGCTCTGCTACACGGGCACCTACCTCGATTCGACCGGCCTGTACAAGATGGGCGCCCGCTACTACGACCCCACCGTCGGCCGCTTCACCCAACGCGACCCCGCAGGCAAGGAAGCCAACGCCTACGCATACGCATCCGGCGACCCGATCAACCGGGCGGATCCTCTGGGAACACTCAGCCTCAGCGGATTCTCCGGCGTGGCGGGGAAGGCGAAGGACGCGTGGGACGTCCGTAAGATCGGCAAAGACCTGATCTCCGGAGACGTCGTCTCCGCCGCACGTGGCAGCGCCAGTCTCGCCGCCGGCTTCACGGTCGGCGCCGTCTGCGAGGGGGTCACCGGCCCGGAGAGCGGTTTCCTGAGTACTGCAGGCTGCTTCGCAGCCGGAGCCAACACGAGTGCCGCGGTCGAGACCTGGCTCTCCTGAACTGTCGGCTCCGGGGCGCGGATATCCCGCGTCCCGGAGTCCTTCCAGAAAGGGCGAACGTGTCCGGTGAAGCTTCCTCGAAAAGCGGCGACCACCCCTCGAAAAGCGGCGACCACCCCTGGCGGAACTTCGTCGCCGCGTTCGTCTCTCTCTATGTACTCATCGGGATTGTCATGACGGCGACCGGCGCGACAACGCTGAGCGCATGGACCGCGCCCCTGATCCTGGTCGTGCCGGCACTCGGGGTTGCGCTGGTGAGATATCGAAAAACTCGCATTTAGTGCAAATAGAACATAGCCTCATGAATCACGCCCACCTTCGCTCGCGTCCCGCCGTCCGATCCCCTCGTTCGGTCCGGGTGTCGGGCCCCTCGTCCCGCCCGTCGTACGGGTTGGCCCGGTGCGGCAGCGGTGCGGCAGCCACCACCGGCGCGGGCCCGCCGCGCCGCCGGGCTCGCGCCGCCGCGCCGCGACTGCCCGATCCGCCGGGCAGCGCGCCTTAGAGGTCCTGAAAGCTGCGACGTGTCGGTCCAAGTCGACAGCGAACCGGTCCCGCTCACCGCAGACAACCACGACTGCACCGTCCCGCAGGCGGTCGCATCGCCATCGACGCCGTCTGACCGGCCGAGCGCCACGAAGTCCTGCCGGCGGGCCTGCCCCACGGCCGAACGGAAGCGCACAGCAAGCCGTCGCGGCCGCGCCGCGTGCTCGGCGCGGGGAACACGACAGCCGGGACCGACGCGACCCGCCGGTACACCGAGCAACCGACGCTCACCATGACGGACTTCGGCCAACGCGGCTCGGAGCGGTTCCAGCGCTCGTGGCGCACTTGAACGTCAAGCAAAGTTCCTGCTTGCGAACCTCTGGGATTGGGCGGCGTTCCGGACGGCCGACGCCGCGAACGGGGCCTTCAGCGCACACGGATCCGCCCGGCCGACAACCGCAGCGCCGGGACACCGCAGGCGCGGCCGACGTCCCGTCGGCCGCGCCTGCGGTGTTCGCCCGGTCAGGCGGTGCCGCCCCGAAGGAATGCGGCCAGATCCTCGGCAATCGCCTCCGGCTTCGTCTCCGGCCCGAAGTGGTCGAGCTTGGGGTACTCGATCAGCTTCGCGTCGGCCAGGACATCCTTCAACCGGACCGTCGCCCGGCCCGCGCCGGTGGTCTTGACGTCCTTGCCCGCCATGAGCAGCACCGGCACGCCGATCTCGGCGTAGCGCGGGAAGTCCGCTTCGGTGCGCTCTGCTTCCGCGTGCTCGCGAATGGACCCGGCCAGCAGGGCGTGCTTTTGCAGCCGCTCCGGTTTTTTGATGGCCAGCCGCAGGATGATCCGCATCAGCCAGCGCGGTGCCCGGCCGCTCAGATCCGGGTTGATGCCCTGCACGAATGTGAGGAACGCCTCGGCCGGCCGGCCCGCGTCGAGTTCGCGCCGGCTGCGGTCGGCCCAGCCCATCGGCACCGATCCGTCGACCGCGACACCCGGCTCGTACACTGCGATCCGGTCGAACGCGGAGCCGCGCAGCGCCGCCTGCAGGGTCAGGAATCCGCCGAAGCTGGTGCCGAACACGAGCCGGGCGCCGGTCGCGGCGCGCACCGCCTCGATGTCGGCCGTCTCGGCTGCCGCGCTGTACGCATCGCCTTGCGGGCCGCTGGCGCCGCGGCCTCGCCGTTCGACCGTGTGTACGGTGAACTGCCCGGCAAGCGCGCCGGCCAGGCCGTCGAAGTCGGCGGCCGTCTGGAGGGCGCCGGGGACGATCAGCAGCCCCGGCCCCGATCCGACGGTGCGGTAGGTGATGACCGTTCCATCCGAGGAGTCCACCGACTCCACTTGCACTTCCACCTGCACGGCCGACGCCGACATGACATCTCCCCCATCGAAGAATGATCAAGGACCCGCGCACCCTATGCGCCGACGGCAGCGGCCGGAAGCGGAATTCCCATCGGACGCGGGCCGGGTCGTCGTGTCACGCCACGCCGCCGGACCGTTTGATGGCGCGTTCGCCGGTGAGCACGGCGGCCGGCGGTGCGCCGCCCGCCGAGCTGCGCGGGCAGCGGCTTGCGGTTGTCGCCAGGGGTCTGCGGCAGTGCCCGGTAGCCGGTCAGCGAGACCGCTGCCGCGTACATCTGGTTCGGGGTCAGGACGAGCCCGGGCGTGTACGGGCTGCGCAGCCCGCCCTGCGGGGTCTGCTGCCACTGCAGGGCGATCCACTCGCTGAGCATGTCCTGGAGCTGGTCGATCGTCCACAGCGGCTGCTTGTCGAGGTGCCTGCCGCGCAGTTCGAGCTTTCGCGCGGTGTGGCCGGCGACGTACTGGCTGAATCTCGTCTTGATGGTGCGCATGGCGCGTTCCACGACCGCCTTCGCCGCAGGCCTGCGCGGCGGGGCGGGCAGCACGCTCACCCCCAACGTCTCGCACGCCGCCAAAAACGCCTCCGACACGAACACCCGCCCCCGGTCGACCACGATCGTCTCCGGCACGATCACCGGCCGCGCCGCCACGCCCTCCAACCGCTCATCCACCGTCGCCAGTCGTTCGTAGGGCACGCTCGCCCGCGACAACTCCAACGCCTCGGGCCAGTGCGGCCGCATCGGATGCGGCACGGCCATCTCCGCGAGCAACAAAGCGGCGTCGACCGCCTTGGTCCCCTCCGGCCGCAACACCGCCGCCACGATGCTCCGCGTCGCCACGTCCACCGCGATCGTCAACTCCGGCCGCCCCAACCGGCCGTCGTCCAAAACGGCCATCACGTCCAGGCGGGTGGTGTCGACCTGGACCTGCTCACCCGGCCGCGACACGCCCACGGGAGCGAACGGCGGCGTCGTCGCGCTCGCGGTCCGCGCCGGCCGCCCCGGCAACTCCGCAGGATCGGCCAGAGCGTTCACCAACCGATAGAACGTCGCCCGCGACGGCAACGCCACCACACCCGGCCCGTGAGTCTCCTCCACAACCTCCCCGGCCAACCGCCGCAACCCTTCCACCGTCCCCTTCGACCGCCCCCGCTGCCGCCCCAACGCCTCCAACACGGCCACCACCACCCGCTCGTCGCTGCGCCCGGTCGCACTCGCGCCGCGCGTGGCGCGCTTGTCGACCAGCCCCCACAGACCCTGCCGCCGATACCGGCCACGCATCCGCTGCACCGTCGCCACACTCACCGCCCACCCCGACGCCCGCATCTCCTCGACCTTGGCCCGCTCCCGCTCCGCCATGGACCGACCCGGGCCGCACTCCCCACGCGCCACCCCCACACCGCCCGGGCCGTCCGGCAACCCGCACTCGATCTCGTGGATGTGCCGCTGCCACGCCAAGGCCCGTTCCCGCTCGCGGACCGGCACCGTCTGGAACAACCCCCACCGCGGCACCCCCGCCACGGGCGCCGTACCCACCAGCGCGAAGTCCGCGGCCGCGCACAGGTACCCGGCCAGCATCGACGCGACCACACCCCGCTCGTCCACCAGCCGCACCACCGGGCCCTCCAGAGCGACCACCTGCCACGAACGCCCCTCGAACACCACATGCGCGCCCACCGCGACCACCGGCCGCCGACCGCTCACCACGACACCCCACCCTCGACCGTCGCGCCGACGGCCGCATCGACCCCCGGTCCCGCCCAGGCGGCACCCGCTCGTGCAACGCCCGCGACAACACCACCGACAACCGCCCCGACCACAACGCGTGAAAGACCACCGGCCACACCACGATCGGGTCACCCACCGCCCGCACACCCTCGATCAAGGGCCGCGCCTGGGCGAACGCGCCCACCACCGCCGCCTCCACGACGGGCAAGCCCCGATGACGGGGATGCCGGTACCCGGCCGGCCACCGCACGTTCGCCACGACAACAGGATCCGGCGGCACAAACCGCCGATACGATCAGCCGACCGCCTCGCACGCCGCCGTCACCACCGCCGCGGCCTGCAGCGCCCGTTCACCGCCCGCCTTGGCACGGCCGGGGCAGTCGGCCGGCAGCGCGGTGCCGTCCGCGTACCGAGCGAACACCCGCAGCACCCACGAACGTGTCCGCCCGTCCGCCGCGTCGCGCCACAGCAGCCGCACCGGCCGCCCCCGCCATGCCCACACCTGCGGATCACGGCCGGCACCATCACCTGCGCGCGCACTGCATTCGACCCCGCCGCCCGCCCCCACCCACCACACACAAGGCCGAACCCGAGAAACAACCGTGACCGCGAACCCGCCCACCCCACCGATGGACACCGACACCGACCGGTACGTGCCCCTGCCCGACGCCCGGATCGTTGCCACCCGCGCCCTGATCACCGCCCGCGAGAACCTCCGGGACAGGGAAGACCTGTATCCACCGCTGCACGGGCGCCGGCGAGACTCTCGCCGTCAACGCCTGCCCACGCGAGTCCGAACCCGACGAGGACGTCCGCCGCATCACCTTCCGGGCCCGCTCCGCCGCCCGCGTTCCGGCCCGGCCACACCCGCGGCCGCGCCTTCGACCCCGCCGTCTCGCACCGCCGCCGTGTGATCTCCCACGCCCACCCGCCGCCGGCTGTACCACTCTTGGGCGCCCACGCCGGGTCGACGTGACCGGAAGCCACAAACACAAAATGATAGGAGCTTGGTATCATTGCCTCATGCTGTATGCGACTCCCCGCCTCGAGCCCGTCGACCTGCAGGTCCTGGAACAGGTCGACGCGATGCGTGACCGGCTACGCCACGCAGTGCAGCAGGCCCCCATGAAATGGACCCTCGACCTGCGCAAGGCCCTGACGGCCAGCGCCATCGCGGCATCGAACACGATGGAGGGCTACCAGGTCGACGCCAAGGACGTCGCGGACCTGATGGACGGGGAACGCGAGGTCGAGGCGAGCGACGAGAACAAGGCGGAGACGCTGGCCTACCAACAGGCCATGACGTACATCCAGTCGCTGCACGATGTCGCCGACTTCCGCTACGGCAAGGAACTGCTGAACGCGCTCCACTGGATGCTGCAGGGGCATCACCACCCGCTGAAGACGGCGGGACAGTGGCGAAAGACCTCCATCCGGATCACGGCCCCCGGCGACGAACTGGCGACGGATTACGAGGGGCCGGACCAGGAACTGGTCCCCGGCCTGACGGGCGAGCTCGTCGACTGGCTGAACGAGGGCGACCTCGACGACCACGTGCTCATCCGGGCCGCGATGGCACACCTCAACCTGGTGAAGATCCATCCGTGGTCGGACGGCAACGGGCGGATGTCCCGATCGCTACAGACCCTGCTCATCGCCCGCGGCGGAGTCCTGGCCCCCGAATTCTCCTCGATCGAGGAGTGGCTGGGAATGCCGGGCAACACCTGGGACTACTACAAGGTGCTCCGCGAGGTCGGCGGCCCCGTCTGGTCACCCGAGCGCGACACACTGCCGTGGATCAAGTTCAACCTCCTCGCCTACCACCAGCAAGCCCAGCGAGTGCAGTACCGCGTCAGCCGTTCCAACGAATGCTGGGTGCGGCTCATGGAGGCCGCCGAAGCCGACGGCATCACCGAACGGCAGGTCACAGCCCTTCACGAAGTCGCCATGGTCGGCAGGGTGCGGCGCTCCCGCTACGAACGAGCCGAAGCGATCAACACCCAGCAGGCGACACGCGACCTTCAGACACTGACGAAGGCAGAGGTACTGACCGCCGTGGGACAGACCAAGGGCCGCCACTACGTCGCAGGCCCCCGCTTCCCCCAGAACGTGCTGGAGATCGCCAAGCGACCCCACCGCATCGTCAACCCCTACATCGCGTGACGTGCAGGGGGACTTGTACAGCCCGGGACGGCACCGGCTGCCGGCACCGGTGGGTCGGACGATCCCACGTCTTCGGCAAGTCGGACGGACCGTCGGAACACCCGCCCACCCGGGTCTCCTCGTCCATACCGCCGGGCCGCGTCCGCTGTGCTGCCCGTCTGCGCCCCGCGCAACCCGACCAACTGCTCCTCCGCTTCCCCCACGAGCTCGCCGATCAGCGCACGCTCCTCCGCAGACACCGTCGAGCGCCACAGCGTCCCCGAGCCGCCCGCCTTCCGCTCCTTGCTCAGCGACCGCAGCAGCGCGGCCGTGGTCGCCGGCCGGTCCTCCTGACGCACCCGCCACGGATCGTCCACCCACCCCAACCCCACACCCGAACCCGCCACACCGGGACCCTGCCCCGCTCCGTCGCGGCGCCCGCGGATGACGGCGCCCATCCACGCGATCAAAGGACCGCCGTAGTCGACCGCGATCAACGGCCCCAACCACGCCCGCCCGACCCGCTCCCCGAGCTCGCGACAAAACACCCCGTCCGCGGGCAACATCCGGGGCCGCTCGGCTCCGCTGTCGCGCCACAACCGCTCCGCCATCGCCGGATCGAACAGCGCGTCCGCCACCGCGACCACCTCCGGGAACGTCACCGCGTCCCGCCCGACCACGCGCCACCACTCGAAATCACCCCCGGCGTCCCCGCCCGCGACCGCGTGCAGCCGCCGCGGCCACACCTCCTCCCGCTCCCACAGCAGCGCCGACTCCCACCACCGGCACACCACCGCCCACGCGACCCCGAACACCTCCCCGGGATCCACCCCGGCCCGCACCGCCCGCCGCGCCACACCCGCCCACCGCCGCTGCGCCCGGACCGCTTCCGGTACTTCGTGCAACTCGAGGTGTTCGGGTACGCCGTCGGCGTCCGCGTCCGAGCTCCACCGCGTGTGCCGAACGCACACTCGCTCCCACCGCGCCGCGTACCGAACCACCCGCACCGGCCCGCCGGTACGCCGCGCCGCACACAGCCGGCACCCGAACGCCACCGGCCCCACAACGGCGCCACCGACCCGCCACATCCCCCGCGGCATCCCCGCCGTGCCCCACCCGGCGACCTCGTCCTCTTCCCTGCCCCAGGAGGGCAACGCCCGCGCGAGCACCTCCTCCTCGACGCCGCACAACTGTGCCAACACCTGTCGCCCCGCCGTGTCGAGGACCGTCTCCGCGTCCGCCCGCCGCGCCCCGCTTCCGTGTCGGGGGCGGTGGTTGACCCATCGCCAACGACCCGCCAGGGCGTCGGCGTCCAGCCCATAGCACCCGGCGACCCGGCTCACGAACGACCACGTGGTCTCGCCGCTCAATGGGGCGACCCGAAACACTCCCACCGGTACCAAAGCTCCCCGACCCCGCTGTGAACGTCACACCCACCGCACACGAAGCCCTCGGACCGACACGGCCTCACCGGCGCATGCCGAGCTGCCGTCGGCAGCGGTTTCCGCTCGCCCGACAGCGAACCACGCCGGGCGCGTCCGTTGTCGACCGTTCGACCCAGCCGCACCCCGACAGCCCGGCCATCCGCATCCCGACCACGACGGTGCCGGCCGCGTCGAGCGCCGGCCCGATTCCTCCGGCACGAGGGGAGTATCAGGATTTAGGTGTACGGGGTCTCGTTCGAGTGAGTCGGGGTTTCGACTCGGTTTCGTTCGTTTGGTCGTCGCCGGTTCGGCTCAG
>NZ_JBEXCV010000165.1:0-18286 GCF_040605455.1 Embleya sp. NPDC005575
CGCGCGGCCCCACCGGGGGCCCGCCCCCCCCCCCAACCCCCACCACCACCGAGCCGGGGGCCCCCGGCGGGGGGGGGCCCCCCCTATCGACGTGGGCTGCCGGCTCGTCTCCACGGAGGTCACCTCGGGGCGGCCTCGATCCGGTCGCGGAGTTCGATGTAGCGGGCGCGGCGGTCCGGGCGGGCGTGCGCGGCCGCCTTGCGCAGTGTGGGCAGCGCGGGCACGCCGATCCGGGCCAGTCCCTCGGCGGCGGCCTCGCGAAGCACCGGGTCGGCGTCTGCGAACAGGGTGACCAAGGTCGGGACTGCGGGCTCCCAGCCGGCACGGGACAGGGTGCGAATCGCCCCTCGGACGACGTCCCGACGCGCGTCGTCGAGCAGCTTCTCGGTGTGCCGCAGATATTCGGCACGCTCCAGGACGCGGCGCGAGATGCGATGGGCGTGCAGCCGCACCCTCGGATCCCGATGACTCAGCAACTCGACTACAAGTTGCCGCACTTCGGCGCTACCGCCGTGCTCGTCGGCAAGTCGGGACAGGGCTCGGCGGGCCTGCTCGGGGGCATCGCCGCGGGCGATGGCGATCAGTTCGTCGCGCGTGGGGTGTTCGGCGCCGACGGGCACCGAACGCATGCGCAGTGCGATCAGCGCCGTGCCGTTGCGGCCGATGGCATCGGCGTGCAGGAGCAGTCCGTCGGTCAGGGTCAGCCGGTCGGCGAGCGCGCCGCGTCCCTCGACCCGCAACCGGCGCACCACCTCGGTCAGTTCCGGAGTGCGCCGCATCGACCGATCGAGCAACAGGTCGAGGCAGCCCCAGCGCCCCTCCTCCAGCCGGGTGCGCAGCGCCTCGGCGAGGGCGTCGCCGGAGAGTCCTCGGGTGGCGGCGAACACCTGGGCCCTGGTCGCCGGTGTGCCGTTCTCCCACCACGAGATCAGGTGCGGCGCCATGCGTTCCAGTTCCTCCGCCCGCAACATTGCGCAAAGACGCGCCGCGCGTTCGCGCCCGGCCTCGTCGTAGCCGTCGAAGTCGGCGATCCACAGCAGGCCGCGGGCAAGTTGAACCTGGCGCGGCAGGTCGAGCATGCCGCGCAGATGGGCGTCGAGGACCAGCCGCCGTACCTCCGGCTCGTCCCACCCGCTCAGCATCCGGGCCGCGGCGGTACGCCGGGCCCGTTCGGTCGCGGTGAGCAGTGCGAGCAGGCGCTCGCGTTGTGCGGTCGAGCGTGGTTGGTCCAGGTCGGCCGCCTCCGGAAGGCGGGTGGGCGCAGCCGTGCGGGCGGCCTGCTCGGCCAGGGTCCACGGCGGTGCGTCGATCGGTTGAAGCTCCGTCAGCCAGTCGAGCAGAAGTTCCCGGGTGTGCGGATCGGCGGTCGGAAAGGCGTCGATCAGCGCGGCGACGCGGGATCGGGAGTCGACGTCGACGGGATTGCCGGCCTCGGCGCGGAAAGCGGTGAACGCGCCGGGCGAGCCCACCGCATCGCCGAGCGCGGACTGCCATGCCACCAGGGCAGCGGCGGTACGGCCTGCCGCGGCGGGGTCGAGCGGCGAAGCGGAGGGCGCCGCCGCGTCGGGCCCGTCGGTGGACCGGGTGGCGGTCGCGGACGTCGCGGACGTCGACCCCGCCGCGGCCTTCGACGCGAACACCATCCGGAGCAGCGCGACTTCGGCTTCCCAGGGGTTCGGCCCCGCTTGTGCTCCGACCAGGGCCCGATCCACGTCGACGCGGGTGAGTACGGCTCCGCAGTTCCGCAACACGGCCAACGGCCGTGCGCCCGCGAAGGACTGTGCGGGCAGCGCGCGCACACGACCCGCGACGACGAAGGCGGCGACCTCGGACAGCGAACCCGCGATCGCTTCGAGAACCTTCTCCACCCCTTCCACGGCGCCGAGTTCGGCCGTGAGCACGTGGTGGGCATCCGCGAACACGGCACGCTCGGAGCGCGACCACGGCGCCGGGCAGACATCCACGACCAGGCGCAGTACGGCCGCCCGATCCACGGGCCGATCGTGGGCGACCGCGAGCAGTTGCGGCAACGCCGCGCGCATGGCCTTGCGTTGCGCGGCGCTCGGCTGTCCAGGCCGACCGGCCAAGCGCAGTACGGCCCGCGCGTCGTAGCCGGGGCGCTGCCGGTCGAGCGTGATCAGGTCGGCCCGGACCTCGGCGTCCTCCTGCGACGCCGGCGCCGGCGCCATCGCGATGTCGTACGCCGTGAACTCCGCAACCAGCTCCGTCGTCTCGCCGGAGCCCAGGTCCAGGTCGCCACACGCGAGAGCGGTAAGCAGCGGCCGGACGAGCGGCGAGTCGCGTCGGACCAGGGCTGCCACGGCCCGCGAGGACAACTCGCCGTCCAGGGCACCGAGAAGCAGACCGCGTTCGCACGCGTCCGTCACCCGCTCCGCCGCGGACAGCACACACGCGGCGTACCCCCTGCCCAGGATGGTGCGAAGCGCGGCTTTCAGCGACTCGCGCAGACCCGGGTTGTCGTGCCGGCCGAGCAGGCCGAGCAGCGCCGGGACCTGGGCCGGTGTGCCCGCGTCGAGCAGCGCCCGCGCCGCCGTTTTGCGGATGTTCATCACCGGGTGCTCCAGGCATGCCGCGATCGCGCCGCCGGCCCAATGGGCCCGCGCCCGGCCGAGCGCGTGCAGGGCCTGTCGCACCGTCTGCGGGTCGGCGGCCGAGGTGAGCGGGATCAGGCTCGCGGACAACGACCGCGCCGCGTCCGGGTCCGGGTCGCGCGCCAACAGCGCGATGGCGTGCTTGCGCACGTGCGGATCGCGGTGTCGGATCAGCCGGTGGATCCGCTGCTTGACGCCCAAGGCTCGGGTGCGGAGCAGGAGTTCGAGCAGGACGGCTGTTTCGGCGGCGGTGATTCCCACGCGGTCCAGCAGATCGAGTGTGATGTCGGTGAGCAGGGCCTCGCGTGCCGCCTTCGGGTCGGACGCGGTCGGCAGGCACACCGGGCGCAACGCGCCGCGTCGGTGCAGCCGTTCACCGAGGTCACCGACGGCCTCGATCACCTCGTCCGGCACGACCGGTTCGGTGGTCTCCTCGCCCCGGTTCGCCACGAGGTCACCGACCGACCGCAGCAGCAGGTCCGCGAGCACGGGAATGCTGCGCGCATCGCCGTTGCGGGCCAGCCGGCACAGTGCGTCGACCGGCCGGTCCGCGTCGAGATCCGCAGTGAGCAGGGCGAGTTCGTCCGGATCGGGGATACCGAGATCGCTCGCGATCCGTTTCGGCAGCTCCCGGCGGTCGAGCCGGGCCCGCAACTCCCGGCGGGCGTCCGGATCGTCGGTGAGGTGCCAGACGAGTTCCAGGGCCCGGTCCGCCACCGCCCGCAGGTGTGGCACGACCACGCCGTCGGGATCGTCCATGCCCAGCCCCACGCGCAGGGCCGCGACCGTGCGCGGACCACCCATCACCTCCAGTGTGCCCAGCGCCGCCCGAGGAGCCCTGGGCAGGGCGGCGAGCACCGCGCCCTCCGCGCCGTCCGCGTCCCGGTGGCGCAGTTCGCGCAGGACGGACAGGATCGGCTCGGGCCGCTCCGAGGCGGCCAGTCGCGCGGTGAGCACCTCGACGACCGGCAGGTCGGCTGCCCCCTGGGCGGCCGCCGCGTGCAGCAGGTCCAGGCATCGAGGCCAGTGCGGATCGTCCTCCGAAACGGCCGTCAGGACCCGCACAACCTCGTGCCGCACGGTGAACAACACGATCGCGAAGTCCGCGGCGGACACGCGGTAGTCCGCGAGCGCCATCTCGATCACCGCCGGCACGTCGTCGGGCCGGACGAAGTGACCGCGTCGATGCATTGCCCGCAGACAGGCGACGAACGGCACGGCGAACAGCAGCGGGTCCATGCGCGCAAGCGCCGACAGTGCGGCCGTATCGCCGCGTTCGGCGAACTCCCCGACCAGTTCCAGGGCGCGCCGCCGCCGACTCCCCGGCAATCGCGGATCCGCCGCGATCTCGCGCAGCAGCCCGGAGAGGCCGAACCGGGCCGCGGTCTCCACGGCCTCGGGGTACTCCGTCACCAGCCGCCGCAGCGCCGACTCCAGGCCCGCCGGCGCGTCCCCGGCGGCCCACGGTTCGGCCAACTGGGCCAGCGCTCCCGCGACCACCCGCGCCCCGCCGGCCGGCTCCAGCAGCTCGACCAACCGGCCGCGCGCCTGCTCGGGCCCCAGCAGCGCGCCGTACACCCCCTCGCGCAGTACCCGCAGCGCCCCCGCGCGCAGCACCGGATCGGGCCGGGCGACCAGCCCGCGCAGGTAGTCGTCGAGGTCGGCCGGCGCGTCGGCGTCGATCGAGCCGACCGCCCGGTACAGCTCCTCGCCCGACGGTTCGGCCCGCACGGTCGCCTCGGGTCGGCCGATGATCTCGGCTCGCAACCAGGCGATCCGAACCTTGGCCGGCCAGGCCGCCGACCGCCATTCCGGCACCGGGACGCGCAGTCGCGCGTACGCCTCGGCCAGTACCGCCGCCGTCTCGGCCGGCCCTGCCGGCACTTCGGACAGCAGGCTCGCCGACTCCGCGGTCGAGCCCTGATCGGGCCGCCCGGCGCGTTCCCGGAGCAATACGACTCCGAGGTGGCGCGGCGCCGGGTCCGGATGTCCGATCAACTGCCGCAGCACCGCGACCGGGCAGGGCGTCGTCCCGTCGAAGTAGGCGGAGAGCCGGTCCACGTCGCCCCGGCGCACGGCGTCCGTCACGGCGTCCGTCACGGCGGCATGGTCGGAAGTCGTCATCGCTCGATCCTAGGCAGGCCGCCGAATCGGCACGAGCGAGTATTCGGCGGTGGGGGTCGACACGCGCCGGTGGTCCGGGATTCCGGCGGTCCCGCTCACCGGGTACCGGTCCCGCTGCGGTCCGGTCAGCAGGCGCCCAGGTCCTGCCAGACGCCCCATTGGCCGGTCGTACCCGGCTCCTCGCCCTGGGTCCACCACTTCGCTTTCCACGGGTGACCCTTGTGCGACACGGTGTTGTTCGCGACGTAGATCGCGGCGCGGTCCCACGCCGTCGTGGTGCACGTGCTCGGCGGGACGGTGGTCGGCGGTGTCGTCGGCGGCGTCGTGGTGGTGGGCGGTGTGGCGCCCGCGAACCGAACGGAGACTTCGCGGTCGGGCAGGCTCCCGGCATGAGCCCTCGTCAGGATTCCAACCCCTGCCTGGCCTTGCGGTTCGGTGTGAATTCGTACAGGTCCAACAGCCCCGGGGCATCCGCGACCCCCGGGCCGCCCGCCGCCGCCCACGCCGCTATCTCGCCGGTCGCTTCCCGGTCGTTGACCGTCCCGAACCAGGTCGGCCGGCCGCCCGCCGCACGGCCCGTCGGCGAGGGCTGCACCACGATCACATTGCCGCGCTCGCACGGGCCCAGACAGTCGCCGAGCCGGACCGCGACCCGAGTGCCGGTCAGCGCCGCGCCCAACGCCGCCAATTGGCCCGCGTGATCGGCACCCGCGATCTTGGCCGTGCCGCAACAGCAGCCCCGGCACACGGTGATCGTGCACGCGGCCGAGTCGGCGGACCGCGTGGCGGATTGCGCCGCGCGATCACGACGAGCGGCACGCTGCGAGCGGTCCGAGCGGTCCGAGCGGGTCATGGGAACTCTCCTTCGCGAGTTCGATCCGGGGTCCCGACCGGGACGACGCGGCGGCGCCGGCCACGAACACGCGACCGACCCTCCCGCGAGGCTCCGGTGGGCCGCGCACGGACGGGCCGCGCACGGGCGAAGGCAGGTCTTCGGACTCGTGGGCACGCCGGCCCGTCCGGGCACCGACACCTACCGGCCGTCGCTTCCCGGACACCGTGCTCGGCGTCCAGTGCGTGATGACGGCTCTCGTTCCCACTCACCGCTGCGGGGCAGTTCCGGGCTCACACCGGATTCCCTCTTGCGACACGCGCCCCCGGCCGGGGCGGTGAACCATTCGCGCAGGTCAGCTTAGGCGCCTCCGGTCCGGGCGCGGTGATGTGAGCCAGGTCACCGGCAACTTGGACCGACTTGGTCTGGACCTTTCGCAGTCGGACGCGGTTATATTCAACCGTCTTTAGTAAACCGAGCATGCAATAAGTCCGCGCCGCGCAGGCGTCGGTCAGCCGAGGGGGCGTCCGTGGGCAACATGGCGACATTGCCGGACGAGGCGGTCCTCGGCGAGCCCAAGTACTGGCAACTGCGCACCTCGCTGCTGAAGGCGATCGAAGAGGACTTCAGCTCCGGCGACATCCTGCCCAACGAGCGCGACCTCGCGGCCCGCTTCGGCGTCGCCCGGGCCACCCTCCGGCACGCCCTCGAACAGCTCGAACTCGAAGGCCGCCTGGTCCGCAAGCGCGGCGCCGGCACTACGGTCGCCGGACCGCGCGTGGACGTCTCGCTCAGCGCCGACGGCGAGGGCTGGCCCGGCGTGGACCTGCGCGACCGCGAGGTGATCGACTGCGCCACCATGTCGGTGACCGACCACTTCGCGGACACCCTCAAGGGCCGCCCCTCGGCCCTGGTGCACCGGCTGCGCCGCCGGCAGTTCTCCATGCGCCAGGTGGTCGGCCTGGAATGCCTGTACGTCTCCCGCGCCGTCGTGCCCTCGCTGTCCACCCGCGTCCCGGGCTTCGAGCGCGCCTCGCTGATGCTGCGCCAACTGCGCGGGCACCGCCTGGAGGGCCGGCACCGCGCAGTCGAACTGGGCGTGGCCGAGGCCGAGGAGGCGCGCTACCTGGAGCGTCCGCCGGGTACGGCCGTGCTGATCGTGACGACGACGTACACCGCGCTCGGCCGGACCGCCGCGGTCACCGTGGCGACCTACCGCGCGGACACCTGCCGGCTGGCGTTCGCCGAGGCGGGGCCGACCGCGTTGCGGCCCGCGTCCTGATTCGACGCGAAACCTGGGTACCATCCGCGCCTGAGCGACGACGGGCGCGACGGCCCGGACGCACGTACCGCGCGCCGGCGCGATGAGAGGACAAGAGCTGTGGCACAGGCGACCGGCGGAGACTCCTCCGTGGTCCGGCGGATCAACTCCGCAGCGACCCTGCGCGCGTTGCGCGGTGGCCAGGTGTCGACCGTGACCGCGCTCATGGAGGCCACCGGTCTGTCCCGCCCCACCGTCGAGGGTGTCGTCGACGGTCTGCTCGCCGAGGGCCTGGTCGTGGAGACCGCCACCGCCGAGAGCGAGGACGGCAGTCGTCCGCGCGGTCGGCCGGCCCGACGCTTCCGCTTCCACGCCGAGGCCGGTCACCTGCTCGGCATCGACGTCGGCGTGCACCATGTCCGGGTCGTGCTCGCGGACCTCGCCGGCACGATCGTCGGCCGGGCCGCACGCACCGTGGAGGAGGACTGCGAGACCGAGGAACGCCTGGAGCGGGTGCGCAGCCTGGTCAGCGAGACCCTGCGCCGGGCCCAGGTCTCCCGGGGTTCGCTGTGGGGTGTGGGCGTGGGCACGCCCGGGATAGTGGATACCGAAGGCGTGGTCACGCTCTCCTCGGCGATGCCGGGCTGGACCGGCCTGGACCTCGGCGGCCGACTCGGCCGCTCGTTCAGCTGTCCGGTCCAGGTCGAGAACGACGCCAACCTGGCCGCGATCGGCGAACGCTGGAAGGGCGTCGCGGTCGGTTCCGACGACATCGTCTACGTGATGGCCGGCCTCAGCCCGGGCGCCGGCTCGTTCATCAACGGCCGCCTGCACCGCGGCTTCGGCGGCGCCGCCGGCGAGATCGGCGCGCTGCACCTGCTGGGCCGCCAGGTCACTCCGGAGAATCTGCTGTCCACCACCGGCACGCCGCTGCCGCCGCTGGACGAGGCGGCCGTCGGCGAGGTGTTCCGGCACGCGGCCGAGGGCGACCGGACCGCGACCGAGGCGGTGGACCGGTTCGTCCAGCGACTGATCCACGACGTCACCGCGCTGGTGCTGGCGCTGGACCCGGAGATCGTGGTGATCGGCGGCTGGGCGGCCGGCCTCGCGGACGCGGTCCCGCCGCTGACCACCGAGCTGCGCCGGTTGTGCCTGCGGATGCCGCGCGTCGAACTGTCCGCACTGGGCGCCGACGGCGTGGCCCTCGGCGCCGTACGGGTGGCCCTCGACCGGGTCGAACACCGCCTGTTCGCGGTCGAGCACACGGGCTCGGCCAGGGCATAGCGGCCCCTTTTCGCGCGTCGCTCGGTCAGGACGGGGGTCCGGCCGCCGTCCCGAGCGCCGCCCACGCGTGGTCAACAGCAGGTCGTCGATGCCTTCCCGAGGCCGCCCGTCCGTGGCGAGGAAGTGTTCGATGTGCTCGGCCACCCACGGATCGGGATGGTCCGAGACCTCGCGGTCATCGCCCGTCCTCGATCCCGACATGCACCCCACGCAGCTTCGGCGCGTCGATCTCGTCCAGCAGCGCGATCGCGAAGTCCGGGTAGGACACCCGGCTTTCCGCGTCGGCGGGTGCCGCGCGGTAGTAACCGGTACGGACGCCCTCGTGGTCGAAGTCGCCGGCGGGGCTCACCACGACCCACTCCGGCACGACACCCGAGGCGTCCCCGACGTCCGAGGCACCCGGCAGCCCAGCCGCGCGCAGCGCCGCGTTGCCCTCGGCATGCGCGAGGAAGAACGCCCGGTACTCCTGCGGGTAGCCCGGCGTATCCATCAACAACTCGCCGGACTCCACAGGCAGCACCGAGGCCAGGCCCACCCACACCAGCCGCCCGACACCCGCCCGGGCCAGCCCGTCCAGCAGCGCCCGCACCGCCCACACGAAGAAGTCCCCGACCGGCGCGGCCGGGTCGAACACCGCCGCGATCGCCGCGTCGTGCCCCGCCGCGAGTTGGGCCACCGCATCCGCGTCGGTCACGTCGCCCGCCCGTACCCGCACGTCCGGGCCGGCCAGATCCGGGTACTTCGCCGGGTCGCGCACCACCGCGGTGACCCGATGCCCCCGCCGCAGCGCCTCCGCGACGGCCGTGCGTCCGGTCCGACCACCTGCGCCGAAAACGATGATGTCGCTCATCGATCCACCCCGCTCGTCCGGGTCGGGCCTTTGCCCCGACCACCAGCACGCACGCTACCCAGGGCGGTGGTTACCTTCCGGATACCGGCTACGGTGGGCCCATGAGCGAGGCCATCGGAGAACCCCTGCGCGCGGACATGTTCGATCCGGTCTGCCCGTCGAACCTGTCCCCGATCCGTTTCGGCGACAAGTGGGCCGGGATGATCATCCGCTGCCTGGAGGGTGGTCCTCGGCGCTTCTCCGAACTTCGGGTGCCGATGCACGACGTCACCGCCAAGGTGCTCACCCAGTCGCTGCGCACGCTCGAACGCGACGGCCTGATCAGCCGCACCGCGCACGACACCCCGGTCCGCCGGGTGACCTACGACCTCACCCCGCTGGGTCGCAGCATGCTGGTCCCGATGGACGCCGCATGCGCGTGGATGGCGGCGAACTGGGACAAACTCCTCGACGCCCGCGAGGCATCCATCGGGCTGAATCAGACTGCCTGACCCGGCGCGCGTGAACCGGATCGCGTGGACCAGGGCGGGGCCGGCAGCGGCCCGGAGCGGCCCGGCCCGCGAGGGCCCGCGCTACCGCGTCTCGGTGACCTTCGCGAGTGCCCGAGGCGCGTCCGGGTCGCAGCCGCGTCCCAACGCGACCTCGCGCGCGAGCAGTTGCAGCGGCAGGATCTCCAGGATCGGCGACACCTCCTCGGCGTGCCCGGTCGGCAGCACGAAGCCCCGGCCGTATTCGGCCACCGCCTCGGCGGACCCGATCACGTACAGGTCCGCGCCTCGTTCGCGCAGCCGGTCGAGCACCGGACGCAGCGCCTGCCCGCCCGCGCCGTCCGGCGCCACCGCGAGCACCGGCCAGGCCCGGTCGACGATCGCGAGCGGGCCGTGCATCAGGTCCGCGCCGGAGAACGCCTGGGCACCGATATAGCTGGTTTCCATGATCTTCAGCGCCGCCTCGCGTGCGGTCGGATACCCGTAGCCGCGCGCGGTGACCACGAGCCGGTCGGCGAACCGGTAGCGCTCGGCGGGCGCCTCGATCTCGGCCTGCCGATCCAGGATCGCGCGCGCCGCCTCGGGCAGCGTGCGGGCGGCTTCGCCGGTACCGCCCCGGAGGTGGTCCACCAGCAGGAACAGGGTGAGCAGCTCGGCGGTGTAGGTCTTGGTCGCGGGCAGCGCGAGCTCGGGACCGGCGAGCACGTCCAGGTGCAGATCGGACTCGCGGGCCAACACGGAATCGGCGTTGTTGGTCACCGCAAGGGTGAGTGCCCCGTCCGCGCGGGCCTGTCGGGCCGAGGCGATCAGGTCCGGTGAACCGCCGGACTGACTCACCGTTACCACCAGGCAGCCGGCCAGGCGTTGCCGGGCGCGGTAGGCGGTCGTGGTGGACATCGAGGTGAGGCCGGCGGGCAGACCGAGCAGTACCTCGGTGAGGTAGCGCGCGTACAGCCCGGCGTTGTCCGAGGTCCCCCGCCCGGTGAACAGCACGAACCTCGGGTCTCGCGCCCGGATTTCCGCGGCGACGGCACGGATCGGGTCGAGCCCCTCGGTCAGGATCCGAGCCAACCCTTCGGGCTGGGCCGCGATCTCACCGGCCATCACCGACCCGGGCACGGGGGAAGCGGGCATGGGGTGATACCTCCGACTGCGACGAAGCGGAGCACGAAGTGGTGGACCCGACGTGCCTCGAACACCCCGGAACAGCGTCCGGCGCGGTGCCCCGAAGGTATCCACCACGCCGAACGCCATGCAATATTGGTCTAGACCGCTGCTTGTTGGGCCGCTTCGTCGCCGGCTCGCGAGGCACCGCTTCTCTGCTCCCCGCTTCGCTCCTCCGCAGAAAAGCGGCCCCTCGCTCGGAGCCGTGTGCCCCTCCGCTTCGCTCCGGGTCACCCGGCCCACACTTGCGGCTCCGCCGCTCTCCGCGCTGCGCGCGTCGATCACCGGGGTGGGCCGAGGCCGTGGGCGCTGACGCGCCTGGGGCGGGTCGCCGTCGGGGGAGTCGCATCGAGGGCCGTGACCGGGTCGGGTGCCGATGCGCGGGCGCGGCCGGGGCGGTGAGCCCGGCTTGGGCGTTGATGTGGTGGGCTGCGGAATCAAGGTGGGCCGCGTCGGGCTCGTGAGGCCTCGGCCTTCGCGCCCGTCGCAACGGGTGGCGCCATCCGCCGAATCAGGCGTTCTCGCGTGCCCGCCCACGAACGACCTCGGTGTCGGCCTCCGTCGCCGGGGCGTCGAACTCGCCCGCACCGCTCGTCGGTACCGCCTCCGACCCGCGCCGCGCACCCCGCAACCCCCGCGCCCACTCACCCGGCATCGCGCCCAGCGCCCGCACCCGCGCCCGCGGCACGGCGGTCAACGCCCCGAGTCGCGCCCGAGGAGCGTCGGTCCAGGCCAACCACCCCGGCCGAGTACGTTCGGCAAGCAGGCCCAGCACGATCGCCGCGCCCACCGCGATCAGGTGTTCGCGACCGGCCAGGTTGGGCAGGATGATCGATTCCAGGACCATCGAGCCGCCGGTGATGGTGAAGAGTATGGGCGCGCGGTGAATGATCGAGAGGTACGTGAACAGGCCCACCACCGCCGCCGACGGACCCGTGTCCAGCACATGCGCGGCCGACGAGGGCAGGCCGAGTGTGTGGTCCGGGCCGATCGCGATCATGATCCGGGCGGCCATCGTGCCCGCGAGGGTGGTCACATAGGCGACCACGAGCGTGCGGCCCGCGCCCAGCGACAGCTGGGCGATGGCGAACGCGAGGAACAACTGCGTGATGCCCGCCCAGACCGGCAGGTTCAATGCGGGCACGAACAGCGACACCGGGGTCCGGAGCAGCGCGAGCCACAGCGGCAGGTCGGCGCTGACGCCACCGACGAGGCGGACCACGGTCTTGCCGGCCGGGGTCTGCCCGATCGCGTGGAAGAAGATCACTGCGGAGCTGGCCACGACCGCGAGCGCGAGCCCCTTGCCGCGGCTGCGCCACAGTTGGCGAACGGGGTTCGCGACGATGCCGCGCCACTCGCCGCACAGGGTCCGCCACAGGAAGAGCAGCAGGTGCCAGGGGGCGGACCACAACCGGCCACGCCAGTCGCGTCGTGCGGCCTTCGCGTTGTCGCCGTCCGGAGCGTGCACAGCGTGAGCCGTCCCGGCCTGGGCTGCGTCCGGCACCCAGGCCCGCGTGAGCGTGCCGGTCGGGGCCGATCCACCGACGATGCCGTCGCCGTCGTCCCGGCAATCGTCGAGAACGCGCAACACTGCTGATCAACCCCCAACGACTCGTCGAGTCCGACGGCCACGGACCCGGCCGGTGGCGATGTGGGATTCACCACGCCCTGCCCTCAGCTGCGCCATCGTAAAACGAGGACACGACACACCGGTCGGTGAATTGACGCTGGGCGGACGCTCCGCGGTTGCGACATGTTCCGGTCGGCCGGGCGATGCGGGGGTGGTGAACCGCATTCCGCCCCAAAGATTACCGACTGCGGGCGCCGACCATCGTCAACCCAATCGATGACTTCACCATGTCCGCGTCATCATCTGGTCGTACGAAGCGCCTCCCCTCACACACCGACCTGCACCGATGCCGATCGCGTGGCGCGGATGCCGGCTCGACTCGACCACGCCGGACGCCGATTGGCCGGAAATACGTGGTGCGCGGCGGGCAACCGAACGTCGGACGCAGCGAAGCCGCCCGATCGCGGATGGTGAATCCACGAGCGGGCGGCCCAGCCGAGGGATCGACGCCTCGGGCCGAGGGCGGTAGGCGGTCGTACCGAATCGAGCCGGCACCGAACGCCACCGAACAGGATCGAAACGGACCGGTTCGAGCCGCACGCGAGGCGAATCAATCCGGACTCGGGCCGAGTCGACACCGGGCGGAAACCGAATCAGTGTCAAATCTTGCCCAGTCGGTGCCCAGGTTTTGCCCAGGTTCCCCACAAACAACCTGCGGACCCGGCCCTCTCACCCCGGTTGCCCCGACCGATCCCTGCCGTGCGTCCTCAGCCGGAGCTGAGTGCCTCGGTCGGTGGCAGCCGTGCCGCTCGGCCGGCCGGGTAGAGGCCGGCGAGTGCGCCGATGGCGACCGATGCCGCGACGCCGCCCAGGATGGCCGGCCACGGCAGCACCAGGGGCCAGCCCTGGGCATGGGCGTACCCGCTGGTCACGATCAGCCCGAGCACCACGCCGGCCACGCCGCCCAGGCCGGAGAGGGTGACCGCCTCGGTGAGGAATTGGAGGCGGATCTGGCCGCGTCCGGCGCCCAGGGCCCGGCGCAGGCCGATCTCTTGGCGGCGTTCGAGCACGGAGATGACCATCGTGTTGGCGACCCCGACCCCGCCCACCAGAAGCGCGACCGCGCCCAGGCCGACGAACAGTCCGGTGAAGGTGTTCTTGGCGGCGAGTTGTGCCTCCAACGCGTCGGAGGGTCGGCTGACCTTGACCCCGGCGGGGTCGGCCGGATTGGCGGTCGCGGCGAGGACATTGCGCACGTCGTTCACCGCGTTCTCGTCGGAGCGTTCGTAGATCCTGGTCGGGTGTCCGTCGAAGCCGAGCAGGTCCCGTGCCGCTGACCAGCCGACGAGTGCGGAGTGGTCCACCTCGGGTGCCAGCGGCACCGGGGCCAGGATGCCGATCACGGTGAACCACCGCTCCCCGATCCACACCTGCCGATTCGGCCCGTCGACCCCGAGCAGTTCCGCCGCCCGCGCGCCGAGCACGACCGTCGGATAGCGCGAGTTGGCCGCGTTGAACCACTGGCCCTTGTCCACCCGGCCGCCGATCGTGCCCAACAGGTCCTCGCGGGTCGCCGCGACGGTGATGCCCTTGGTCACCCGCGGATCGATCTGATCGGTGCGCCGTACGCTGCGGCCGTCCAGTTGAGCGGTGGCGCTGGCCGAGGTCACCGGGCCGATCCGGCGGACCATGTCCACCGCGTCCTCGGGCAGTGGCACCTTGCCGCCGAACATCGAGTCGCCGGGTCCGACCGAGAGCATGTTCGTGCCCAGGCTCCGGATCTGCTCCATCAGCCGGGCCTGGCTGGCCGTGCCGATGCCCAGCACCGCGACCATCGCGGCGATGCCGATCGCGATGCCCAGGCCGGACAGGATCGCGCGCATCGGCCGGCCGCGGACCCCGAGCAGGCCGACCCGCACCACGTCGGCCGGGCCCAGGCGCGCGGTGTCCGGCAGCGGCACCGGCGTCGGCCGGGCGGCGGCAAGGCTGTCCTGATCCGTTGCCGTCATCCGGGCACCCCCGCCGGTAGCGCACTGGACGCACCGCTGTCCGCGTGGATGCGGCCGTCCAGGATCTCCACCCGGCGCGGCAGCGACCGGGCGATTCCGGGGTCGTGTGTGATCACCACGATGGTGGTTCCGTCCGCGTGCAGTTCATGCAGCAGTCGCATCACCGTCGCCCCGGAGCGCGAATCCAGTGCTCCGGTCGGCTCGTCGGCCAGTACGAGCGCGGGTTTGGCGACCAGCGCGCGGGCGATCGCGACCCGTTGGCGCTCGCCGCCGGAGAGTTCGCGCGGGACGTGGTCGAGCCGACCGCCCAGGCCGACCCGGGCCAGCGCGTCGGCCGCGCGTTCACGCCGTTCGCGTACCGGGATGCCGTGGTAGTAGAGGCCGTTGGCCACGTTGTCCACGGCGGTGAAGTGTTCGGTGAGGAAGAACTGTTGGAACACGAATCCGATCCAGTTCGCCCGCACGCCGGAGAGTTGACGGTCCTTCAGGCCGGCGATGTCGTGTCCGAGCAGCCGCACCACCCCCTCGGTCGGCCGATCCAGGGTGCCCATCAGTTGGAGCATGGTCGACTTCCCGGACCCGGACGGGCCGACCACCGCGAGGAGTTCGCCCGCCTCGACGGTCAGGTTCGCGTCGATCAGCGCGCGCACGCCGCCGGGGTGGGACCGGCCGACACCGTCGAGTTCGATCACGGGTGTCGAACCCGTCCCGCCGACATCGGGCGGCGCTGGTTCGGCCGTGTCGCGTGGCGTTCTGCGATGCCTCCTCATGCCTTGGGCACCCCGACCTTCAGGCCCTCGGTCACGCCGTCGCCGGTCACCTCGACCCGGCCGTTGGCGAACATCCCGAGTTTGACCTTCAGCAGCCGGGTGCCGCCGTCCGCCTCGATCGCCTCGACGCCGTAGCCGCCCTCGGTGAGCGCGAGGAGCGCGTTGACCGGGACGGTGAGCACCCCCTTCTTCTCCTTGCCGGTGAAGCCGACGGTGACCGGCGCGCCGTCCAGGGTGCCCGCGTCCTTGGGCTGGTCCAGGGCGATGTCGACCGGGATGGTGGCCTTGTCCCCACTGGGCGGCTGGCCCTGGGTCGGTTCGCCTTCCTTGGCCACCGTGCCGACCCGGGTGACGGTGCCGCCGGCGGTCTTGCCGCCGGGCAGGTTGACCTGGACCTTGGCGCCCGTGCTCGCCAGCGTCTGCTTGTTGACCGGCAGGTTGACGGTGACCCGACGACCGGTGCCGCTCGCCTTGAGCAGCGGCCCCTGCGAGGTCGAGCCGAGGACCGCGGTGACTTCGCCGACCCTTACCGAGTCGGGCAGCACGACCGCGTCGCCGGCATCGAACCGGCCGGTCTGCCTGTGGCCCATGTCCTTCTGCCACTTCTTCACCGCGGCGGCGGTCGTGTCGGTGAACTTCTCGTCCACAGTGAACCCGCCGTAGCCCAGGGCCTGCAGATTCTGTTCCAACTCGCGTACGTCCACGCCCTTTTCCACTCCGACGTACAGCGCCCGCCAGAACGGCGTCTCACCGTAGAACAGCGGCACCTTCGTCCCGTCACGGCCGTACACGCGATCACCGCGCGACAGCCTGTCGCCCACGCCCGGGAGCCATGTGATGGTCCCGGGACCCGCGTTGTTCCCGGCGTCCGGCGGCGAACCACCCTGGCTCCCGCCCGAACCTGCGGCGCCCGGTGCGGACCCGCCGCCCGGGCTCCGGCTCGGCCCCGGAGTGCCGCCGGCCTGCGGTTTGTTCGCGCCGTCGCCCGCCGGCGGGGTCTCCTTGTCCGGGCCCGGCGCAGCCGCGTTCACGGAGTAGTTGCCCGCGTATCCGAGCTTGCCGTCCACGTTCTGCCGGTCGACCAGGTCCGCCCGGGTCACCGGGACGGCGTCCAGCTTCGTGCGATTCGCGGAAGAACCGGAGCCGTCGCCGCCATCGGAGAGCAGTACGGCCGCCGCACCGCCCGCCGAGGCCAGCACCAGAGCGGCGGCCAGGGCCCGGCGGCGCCGGCGCCGCCGACGCTCGCGCGGGTACGCCGTACGGTCCGGTTCGGCCGGAGGCGGCGCGGGCTCCTCGTCGTACTCGTATTGCGGTGGGGTGTCGATCGAAACCACGAGCCCGCCCCTACTTCTTCTTGGTCAGCGGCGGAACCTTCTTGTTGCACAGCTCCATCGCCTTCATCGCCTTCTCGTCGTTCATGTCGAGAGTGACCGCCGCGCCGCCTGCGCCGCCGTCGCCCACGTTCACACCGTTCTCGCGCAGGCAGTCCGTGTGCTTGGCCTGCCACTCCTTGAACTTGGGGTCGTTCGGGTCGAAGTCGCTCTTCGGCTGAAACTTCTCGCACGCCTTCATCGCGGCCTCGGTCTGCGACGACCCCTCGTCCGCGGCCATCGCCCCCATCCGCATCGCACCGCCCTCGCCGGGCTCCGGGTCCGGCATGTCGACCCCGTGCTCACGCATACAACCCGCGAACTTGACCATCTGGTCACGGCGCTCGGCATCGTCACTCTTGCCCGAACCGGAACCGCCGCCGCTGCTCTCGGCCTTCGCGCCGCCGCTGCCGCCGCCCGAGGCCACCTTGCTCTTCGTCGAGCCGCCGTCGTCGCCGCAACCGGCCGTGGCCAAGGCGAGGCCACTCGCCAGAACCACCCCGACCGCCAACCTCAGCGCCAAGGGCCGCCCCGATTTCGTGCGCCCGAACCTCGTCATCACTGCCGCTCCCGCCTGTAGTCGTACCGTCGGTCGTGTGGTCGCCCCTCGCCCTGACGGCGAGGGGCGCGACGACAGGTCTACGCGGCGGCGGGTTACCGGGCCGTCTCCCGAATTGGTTATCCGGAGCTAACACGGGGTCGCGTATAACCGGTGGGGTTGGTTCGAAGTCTGCAAACCCGGACCATTCGCCTTTCGCCCCCACGCCTTCCCCGCCCAACCCCCCACGCCTTCCCCACCCTTCCCCTGGACCGAAGCGGAGCGACGAGACCTTGCGAGTCCTGGTGACCGAGGATGAGGAATTGCTGGCCGACCTGGTCGCCCGAGGGCTGCGCCGGGCGGCGATCGCCGTGGACGTCGCGTACGACGGCGACAGCGCGCTGGAGCGGCTCGCGGTCAACGACTACGACGTACTGATCCTGGACCGTGACCTGCCCGGCACGCATGGCGACGACGTCTGCCAGGCCGTCGTGGCCGGTCGCATGCGTACCCGGATCCTGATGCTGACCGCCGCCGGAACGGTCACCGAGCGGGTCGCGGGGCTGCGCCTGGGCGCGGACGACTATCTGCCCAAGCCGTTCGAGTTCGCCGAACTGCTGGCCCGCGTGCAGGCCCTGGGTCGGCGGGCCACGCCGGCCGTACCGCCGGTGCTGGAGAAGCACGGCATCGTGCTGGACAGCGCCCGACGTCAGGTCACCCGGAACGGCGAGTACATCCGGCTCGCACACAAGGAGTTCGCAGTGCTCGCGACGCTGATGGCGGCCGACGGCGCGGTGGTCAGCGCCGAGGAATTGCTGGAGCGCGTGTGGGACGAGAACATCGACCCGTTCTCCAACACCGTGCGGGTGACCATGTCCAAGCTGCGCGCCAAGCTCGGCGACCCGCAGGTCATCCGGACCGTGCCGGGCTCGGGATACGTGATATGAGCAGACTGCGCAGACGCGGTGGAAGCGGCGCGAGAGGATCCCGGACGAGCGGCCCGGTCGCAGACGTGCGGCTGCTCTCCCGGGCGCTGTTTCGCCGGCCGTCGGCGCGGGCCCGACTCGCGCTGATGTACGGCGGCATGTCACTCGTGGTCGGCACGGTGCTGCTGGGCATCGTGTACTGGTTCGTCGACCAGCGGCTGTCCCAGCGGTTGCCGATCGCGCTGGCGAAGACGCTGGCGACGGATACGTCGTTCGCATACCCATACAACGGCTGCGGCCCGCTGTACGTGGGCCGGGCCCAGCCCGCAGAGCCGCTACCGGGTACGCAGGCCCAGACCACCACAATCCCCGCGGACGCGATCCGGCGGGTCACCGACGCCGGCCAGGACGTGACGATGAGTCAACTGCTGACCGTGCTCATCGCGGCGCTGCTGCTGCTGGCCGCGACCTCGATCCTGGTCGGCTGG
>NZ_JBEXCV010000166.1:0-18198 GCF_040605455.1 Embleya sp. NPDC005575
CGCCGGACGGGTTCGAACCCGTCCGGCGCCCGCACGATTCGGCGTCCGGCCCTTGCTCAGTCCTCCCGCCGGCCGCGCCGCATGCCCAGGATCAAGGTGGCGGCCAGCAACACCGCGATCACCGCGCTCACCGTGTCCCGCAGTGTGTGGTCCTCCGGACCGTCGATCAGGTTGCTCTGATTGGCCATGTCCGGGGTCGGCGTGGTGGCCGGGCCGGTGGCCTCGAGCAGGTTCGGCAGGTCCAGGCCGCCGAATGTGGTCACCGTACGGTTCGTCGCCACGGCTGCCAGGATCAGCGACGCGAGCCGCACCGGGTCGTTGCCCGCCATGGTCTTGGCGCCCGCGGCGAGCCAGTCGACCGCCGCGCCCGCCTCGGCCGGGTGTCCGGTCGCCGACAGCGCCTGGACGGCGGCCACCGTGGCGTCGAAGTCGGTCGGCTCACCGAGATGGTTGCCGCCGACCTTCAGCTTGGCGATCAACCATGCCGCGCCGCCCTGCGCGGCCGCCTGCCGGTTCGGCTCGGCGCCGGGGCAGACCAAAGGCGTGACCGCGATGGAGGGCGCCGGGACCGCCGGTTGGGTGCCGTAGCCGAGTGCGAGCACCGAGCGCGCGGTCAGCAGCGGGTCGATCGGCGCACCCGGGGCCGCCACGAACGCGCCTCGGTCCGGCTCCGGCACGGTGCAGCGCAGTTGGCTCGCCTTGAGTGCGTCGGTCGGCGTGCGACCCTGCGGGGATTTGAGCAGTTCCGGCGAGATGCCGGACGTGACGATCGCACTGATCGCGGCCGCCGTCGCGGTCGGGTCGCCGATCGCGTTCGGGCCCGGTACGGCCGCGAACGAGCCGTCCGCGAGCTGCTTGGACCGGAGCCAGTCGATCCCGCGGGCGACTCGCGTGTCGTAGGTAAGCAACGCGCGCAGCGCCTCGATCGCGGTCGCGGTGGCGACGGTGTCCTCACGATCGGCGTCGCACGGCGCGACGGGATCGGCGCGGTATGCAGTGAAACCGCCGTCCGCGCACTGCTGGCCGAGCAGCCACTCGATCGCGGTCGGGGCAGGCGTGCTGTCGGTCGAGGCCAACGCCAGGATCGCCAGCGACTGCCGGTACACCCCGTCGGCGCTCGGGTCGCTCTTGCCGTACAGCGCGGGCGGCACCGGGGCGGTCTGCGTCTTGCCGACCGCGACGGGTCCGCCGGCCGGCACGGAGGCGACCACGCGCGGCGCCGGGCTGCCCGTGGTCGCCCCGGGCGCACCGGGAGGCGGCGTCGGCGCGGCAGCGGCCACACCCCCCGTCCAGACCGAACACAACAGCGCCGTCGTGAGCACGGAGGCCGCCGCGGCGCGCCCGCGGCGTCGGGGGGAGGGCATGCATGGCCTTTCGCTGAACGCTGTGCGGATCGGACCGCGCTGTACGGATCGGACTGTGGGGGCGACTGTCGCAAGTCCTCGCCACCCTACCCGGGCGCCCCCGGGCCCCCCGGCGTCACAGGGCCGTATAGCGCACCGGGTCGCTGCCGGGCTCGGCCGTCGCCCGCCCGCGCTTGACCAGGTGGCGCAGGTGCGCGGCGGCCTCGCTGAGGGCCAGTTGCCGGTTCTGCGCGCCCAGTTGCGCCCACGGTCGGTTCCAGTCCATGCCCTCCGCGATCTCCCACAGGGTCGGCGATGCCGCGCGCAGTCGGGTGTGCAGCGCCGCGAGCCGCACCTCGTGCAACCGGGCCACCTCCGCGGCCCGGCCCGCCGCGTCCGCGAAGGCGTGCTCGTGCGCGGGCAGCACGCCGGTGATCGGCAGCCGTGCGACACGTGTCAGGGAGGCCAGGAAGTCGCCGAGCGGATCGGCCTCCTCGGCCTCGTCGTAGAGCCCGATGTGCGGCGTGATCGAGGGCAGCAGATGGTCGCCGGAGAGCAGCCGCCCGTCGCCGCCCTCCAGGTGCAGGCAGACATGGCCGGGCGTGTGTCCGGGCGTCCACACCGTGCGTACCGTGCGACCGGGCGCGGGCGCGAGCTCGCCGTGCACCAACTCGCGGTCGGGCACCGCGTAGTGCAGCCGCGGCCGACTGCCGGCCGCGGCGGTGCGCAGGCCGGTGAGTGCGTCCAGGGCGTCCTGCGGCGCGCCCGCGAGGGTGAGTACCTCCAGATGGTGCCGCAGCCACGCGGCGCGCGGCGCGTTGTTGATCTGCTCGACCTGCTCGGCGTCCGCCGCGTGCAGTGCGATCCACGCGCCGGAGACCTCGCGCACCTTCTCGGACAGCCCGTGATGGTCGGGGTGCGCGTGGGTGACCAGGACGCCGTGTACGTCCTCGATCGAGGTGCCGACCTCGACCAGGCCGTCCACCAGGGCTCGGTAGGAGACCGGGTCGTCCCAGCCCGAGTCGACCAGGACCGGTCCCGCGTCGGTCTCCAGCACGTAGACGAGGGTGCAACCGAGCGGATTGTTCGGGATCGGAACCGGGACCGTCCACACACCGTTGCCCAGATCGGCGACACGGGGAGCGGGCGGCGTGGGGCGGTCGGGTGCGGTGGTCACGGGCGGCCTCCTTCTCGACGGTTCTCGAAGTGGCGCCAGTCGAAAGCCGGATACCCGCCCGGCTTCGATGATCACCATAGAACACGTTCTCTCATACACCACCGCGCCGGTGACTTGAGGGGTCGTCAGATCGAGATCCGACACGTACGATCCTTACCTGTCAGCCGATGAGACTCCAGTCTCATTCGAGCCCCGAATGCGTTGTTCCCTCATCGGCAAACTGATATCTGTTCTAGTCAGAGTTCTGCTCATAGCCCCGCAAGCCCCTGTATCGCGCGGCGTGTGTGCACGCCCGCACCGAGGAGGACCGTGATGACGGATATCGTGGAGCACAGCCAACTGGTCATCGGCGGACAGCTGGTGGACCCGATTGGCAAGGACACGATCGAGGTCGTCTCGCCCCACACCGAAGAGGTCATCGCGCGCGTTCCGCACGCCTCGACCGCAGACGTGGACGCCGCGGTCGCCACCGCGCGCAAGGCGTTCGAAGAGGGCCCGTGGCCGCGGATGTCGTTGGACGAGCGGATCGCCATCCTGGAGAAGATCCGCGACGGCTTCATGACGCGTTCGCAGGAGATCGCCGAGGTGGTCGCCTCGCAGAACGGCTCGCCGGTCGGCTGGGGCCTGTTCGCGCAGGCCATCGGCGCCGGGATGATCTACGACACGGTGGCCAAGATCGCCCGCGATTACCAGTGGGAGGAGAAGCGGGCCGGTCTGCTCAACCCGCTGCTGATCCGCCGCGAGGCGGTCGGCGTGGTGGCCGCCGTGGTGCCGTGGAACGTCCCGCAGTTCGTCACCGCCGCCAAGCTGGCGCCGGCGATCGCGGCCGGCTGCACGATCGTGCTCAAGCCGTCCCCGGAGACCCCGCTCGACTCGTACATCCTGGCCGAGATCTGCCGCGAGGCCGGCCTGCCGGACGGCGTGCTGAGCATCGTCGCCGCAGACCGTGAGGTCAGCGAGTACCTGGTGGCCCACCCCGGCATCGACAAGGTCGCGTTCACCGGCTCGGTCGGCGCGGGCAAGCGCATCATGGAGGTCGCCGCGCGCAACCTCACCCGGGTCACCCTGGAGCTGGGCGGCAAGTCGGCGGCGATCATCCTGCCCGACGCCGACCTGGAGCACACCGCCACGACGCTGCTGCCCAACTCGTACATGAACAACGGCCAGGCGTGCGTCGCGCAGACCCGGATCCTGGCGCCGCGCAGCCGCTACGACGAGATCGCCGAGCGGTTCACCGCGTGGGTCGGCGAGCTCAAGGTCGGCGACCCGATGGCGGCCGACACCCAGGTCGGCCCGCTGGTGGCCAAGCGGCAGCAGCAGCGCTCGTTCGACTACATTCGGATCGGCCAGGAGGAGGGCGCCAAGCTGCTCGCCGGCGGCGGCCGTCCGGAGGCGCAGGACAAGGGCTGGTACGTCGAGCCCACTCTGTTCGGCGACGTGGACAACTCGATGCGGATCGCGCAGGAGGAGATCTTCGGCCCGGTCGTCGCGCTGATCCCCTACGACGACGAGGCACAGGCGATCGCGCTCGCCAACGACTCGGACTTCGGGCTGTCCGGCAGCGTGTGGACCACCGACACCGAGAAGGGCATCGACGTCGCGCGGAAGATCCGCACCGGGACCTACTCGGTGAACACGTTCGGCCTGGACTTCTTCGGCCCGTTCGGCGGCTTCAAGAACTCGGGCATCGGCCGCGAGTTCGGCATCGAGGGCCTGGGCGCGTACACCGAGGCCAAGTCGATCGCGTTGCCCGCGGGCTACGACGCGCAGATCTGACCGTCGCCGCCGGCCCGCTCCACGCGGGCCGGCGGTTTCAGGCCCTGCGAGGCCGAGCGAAGAAGAGGTGTTCTGATGGGTGATCGTTGGCGCGTCGAGGTCGACAGAGGCGTCTGTATCGGTTCGGGCATGTGCATCGGCAGCGCCCCGACCGATTTCAAGCTGGACGCGGGTCGGCAGTCGCACCCCAGGGCCGAGGAGATGGACGCCTCGGACGCGATCCTGGAGGCCGCCGAGAGTTGCCCGGTCGAGGCGATCTCGATCTTCGAGGTCGGGTCGGGCAAGACGGTGTTCCCGCCGGACTAGTTCCGCGACCGGAAACGTTCACCGGCTCTCGGTGTTCGGCCCAGCCCCTCACCGCACCGCCGAAAAGTTCGAGTACCCGGGTACGAGGACGTTCCGGCGGCACGCCGAGGTACCGCACCGAACACCGGGAACCCGAAAGCGTTCCGGCCCTGGCACGGCGGCTCGACGCCGGACCCGGGCGACGAGCGGCAGCGCGGCGCCGAGGCGGCTTCGACGCCGGGCCGGGCCCGTGTCGGTGACCGCGGTGCGGCGGGCGTGGTCTCAGTCCTCCGGGATCAGCCGGCAGACCGTTTCGATGTCGGTGCGGACCTGGGCGATGGAGGCTCGGCCGTTCAGCCACGCGATCAGCGACGAGTGCCACGTGTGGGTGATGACTCGGATCACCGCGAGGTCCTCGGCGGTCGGCTCGCCGGCCGGCTCGTCGCCGCTGATCGCCTCCAGGATCATCGTGGTGGTCTCCCGGCTGACCGTGTCCACCTCCGCGCCGACGGAGCGGTCCGCGAACTGCAGAGCGCGCATCATCGCCTCGGTCAGGTGCGGCTCGCGCTGCATGCCCTTGAACGCGCGCAGCAGCGTGTCCACCACCCGCTCGCGCGAGCCGGCACTCCGCGGAGGGCGTCGGCGCAGCTGGGTGTGCAACTGATCCAGCTGGTCGTACATGGTCGCCACGAGCAGATGCACCTTGGACGGGAAGTAGCGGTACAGCGTGCCCAGTGCGACCTCGGACAGCTCGGCGACCTCGCGCATCTGGACCGATTCGTAGCCGCCTCGGGCGGCCAGCTGGGTGGTCGCGCGCAGGATCCGCCGGCGGCGTGCCTCCTGCCGCTCGGTCAGCGGCGCCCGGTCGGCCTTCGTATACGTCGTCATGTCAGCCTCTCGGTGCGCGGCGGTTCGCCGGCCGGTGTGTTACGGGTCACGCGGTGCCCGTCGCAGTGGGTACCCGGCGGTATCTTGGCTGGTCTCCGACGAGCAGTTACTGAAACTTGTTCTAGATTACGCGACTACTATGCTCCGACGAGGGCAGCGATAGGGGGCCATTCGTGATACGGGAGACCGCAACCGCTGTGGATACCCAGCAGGACCCGGCGCGGACCTCCCCGGAGCGACCCCTGCGAATCGCCCTGTTGGCGTATCGCGGAGACCCGTACTGCGGCGGACAGGGAGTCTACGTCCGCCACCTGTCCCGCGAACTCACCCGGCTCGGCCACCATGTCGAGGTGATCTCCGGCCCGCCGTACGCGGTCGTGGACGAGGGCGTGAAGCTCACCACACTGCCCAGCCTGGACCTGTACCGCGACCCGGACCCGTTCCGGCTGCCCGGGCTGAAGGAGTACCGGGACTGGATCGACGTCCTGGAGGTCGGCGGCATGCTGACCGCGGGCTTCCCCGAGCCGCTCACCTTCTCGCTGCGCGCGTGGCGGCACCTGGCGGCCCGACGCGGCGAGTTCGACGTCGTGCACGACAACCAGACGCTGGGCTACGGCCAACTCGCGCTGCCCCGACTCGGGTTTCCTTTGGTGACCACGATCCACCACCCGATCACGGTCGACCGTGCGCTGGAGATCGGCGAGGCCACCACGTTGCGGCGCAAGGCCACGCTGCACCGCTGGTACGGGTTCACCACCATGCAGAAGCGGGTGTCCGCGCGGCTGAGCGACGTGCTCACCGTGTCCGGCTCGTCCAAGGCCGAGATCGTCGACCACCTCGGCGTCTCGCCGAGCCGGGTCACCGTGGTGCCGGTGGGCGCCGACACCGACCGGTTCGCGCCGGACGCCTCGGTACCGAAAGTGCCGGGCCGGATCGTCACCACCGCGAGCGCGGACGTGCCGCTCAAGGGCCTGATCCACCTGGTCGAGGCGCTCGCCAAGCTGCGCGCCGACCACGACCACGTCGAGCTCGTGGTGGTCGGCCGACCCAAGGGTGACGGGCCGGTGCTGCGCGCGATCGACCGGCTGGGCCTGACGTCGGCGATCCGCTTCGTGTCCGGACTCAGCGACGACGAACTGGTCGACCTGATCCGCAGCGCCGAGATCGCCTGCGTGCCCTCCCTCTACGAGGGCTTCTCGCTGCCCGCCGCCGAGGCGATGGCGTGCGGGACCGCACTCGTGGCGACCACGGGCGGGGCGATCCCGGAGGTCGCGGGCCCGGACGGGGAGACCTGTCTCGCGGTGCCACCGGGCGATCCGGAGGCCCTGCGTGCCGCGCTTACCCGACTGCTCGAAGAGCCCGAACTGCGCGCCCGACTGTCCGAGGCGGGCCGCGCCCGGGTGCTGGAGCGGTTCACCTGGCGCAACACCGCGGTCCGCACCGTGGAGCGCTATCGGGCCGCACTCGCGGCCGGTCCCACCGCGCCGACCACGGCCGGCGCCGGTAGACGCGGGCTCACCGAGCGCGCGAGCGACGTTCTACTCGGCCGCTCCCCGTTCGGCCGCCGGCTGCCGCCGCCCGCCTCGCACGGCGCCGGCGCCGGAAACCGCTGACCACAGCCCACCCTTGCCGGCCGCCCCCGCAACCGGTTCGCGCAATACGAGACGGAGTCGCCGACTTGCTCACCGTGGATTTCTCCCGCTTTCCCCTGGCCCCGGGGGATCGGGTCCTGGACATGGGTTGTGGCGGCGGCCGGCACGCCTTCGAGGCATACCGGCGCGGCGCCGACGTGGTCGCGCTCGACCAGAACGCGAAGGACATCGCCGAGGTGGACGCGATGTTCGCCTCGATGCTGGCCGCCGGTGAGGTCCCCGAGGGCGCGCGGGCCGAGGCGCTCGTCGGGGACGCGCTGGCACTGCCGTTCCCGGACGACAGCTTCGACCGGGTGATCATCTCCGAGGTGCTCGAACACATCCCGGACGACAAGGGTGTGCTCAATGAGCTCTTCCGGGTACTCAAGCCCGGCGGCCTGGCCGCGATGACCGTGCCGCGCTACGGGCCGGAGAAGATCTGCTGGGCGCTGTCGGACGCGTACCACGAGGTCGAGGGCGGCCACATCCGGATATACAAGGGCGACGAGTTCGAGGCCCGGATCCGCGAGTCCGGGCTCCAGCCGTACGGGACCCACCACACGCACGCGCTGCACTCGCCGTACTGGTGGATCAAGTGCGCGGTGGGCGTGGACAACGACAAGGCGCTCCCGGTCCGGGCCTGGCACAAGCTCCTGGTGTGGGACATCATGAAGCGCCCGCTGGCCACCCGTCTCGCGGAGAAGGCCCTGGACCCGCTGATCGGCAAGAGCCTGGTGGTCTACGCGACCAAGCCCCGGCCGCACGGCGACACCGCGGCGGGCTCCGAGGGCGACCTGGCCGGAGCGAACGCATGAGCCTCGCGGGCCGCCGGCGCGGCTCCGAACCCGCGCTCGAACTGCTGGCCCTCGAAGGCGTGTTGACGCTCGATCAGGTGGCCGCGACGATCGACGGGATCGCCGCCGTGCAGCGGCCGGACGGGTCGATCCCGTGGTTCGTCGGCGGACACCTGGACCCGTGGGACCACACCGAGGCGGCGATGGCGCTCGACGTGGCCGGCCGGCACGACGAGGCCGAGCGGGCGTATCGCTGGCTGGCGAGTCGGCAGGAGTCGGACGGCTCGTGGTACGCGGCCTACGTGGACGGCGTGGTCACGGACCGCAACAAGGAGGCCAACTTCACGGCCTACCTCGCGGTCGGCCTGTGGCACCACCATCTGCTCACCGGGGACGAGGAGTTCCTGGTCCGGATGTGGCCGAAGCTGCGCGCGGCGATGAGCTTCATCCTCGACCTCCAGGCGCCCGGCGGCGAGATCCGCTGGAAGCGCGACGAGCACGGCGTGCCGGTGCCGGACGCGCTGCTCACCGGGTCGGCGAGCATGTACCAGGCGCTGCGGTGCGCGCTGGCGATCGCCGAGCACCTCGGCGAGCCGCAGCCGGACTGGGAGTTGGCGGCGGGCCGGTTGGGCCATGCGGTGTTGTCGCACCCCGAGCGGTTCCTGGACAAGAACCGCTACTCGATGGACTGGTACTACCCGATCCTGGGCACCGCACTGCGCGGGCCTGCGGCGAACGAGCGGATCAAGGACGGCTGGGACACCTTCGTGGTGCCGGACCTGGGCGTGCGGTGCGTCTCCGACCGGCCTTGGGTTACCGGTGCGGAGAGCTGCGAACTGGCCATCGCGCTCTGGGCGTTGGGTGAGAGTGACCGGGCCGTGGAGATCGTCTCGTGGGTCCAGCGGCTGCGGCACGAGGACGGTCTGTACTGGACCGGGTACGTCTTCGAGGACGATGCGATCTGGCCGGTGGAGCGGACCGCGTGGACAGCGGGCGCGATGATCCTGGCCACCGCCGTGCTGGGCGGGGAGCCGGCTACGACGGCGGTGTTCGGCGGCGCGGCCTCGGCGTTCGAGGGCGATTTCCTGCCGGTCGGGCTGGATCCGGCGCAGGTGCGGTGTGGTTCGGAGCTGTGTGTGGACGGGGTCTGAGTCGGGGGTCCTCAATCGCCGGACGGGCTTGTCCTCAAGCGCCGGACGGGCTTGGGGGGGTGTCCTCAAGCGCCGGACGGGCTTGTCCTCAAGCGCCGGACGGGCTTGGGGGGGGTGTTCTCAAGCGCCGGATGGGCTGGGGGGTTGTCCTCAAGCGCCGGATGGGCTGGGGGGTGGTCTCAAGCGCCGGGCGGGTTGGGGGCCTGTTCTTGAGCGCCGGACGGGCTGGGGGAGTCGGTTGGGGTGTGGCGGGTAGGGCTGGGAGGGGCGACCGGGCTTGGCGGATGGGTCGGGGGTTCGGCCCGCGTACTCGGTTGTCGGTGCAGGTCGTGGCGGCAATAGGGTTCGCGTGGGGGCTGGGCGACTCGCGTGACGAGGGTGGGCATGGCGGCTGGGTTGGAGCCGGGGGATCGGATAGGTCCCTACACGGTGGTGGGATTGCTGGGCGCCGGCAGCCCAGGGTGGGTGTATCTCGCGCGGACCGGTGCCGGGCGGCCGATGGCCGTGCGGATGCTGTACGGCGAGCAGCGCGGCGTCAAGCGCGCGCAGAAGGTGCGCGGGCCCGGCGTGATCGAGGTGATCTCCGCCGGTGGCGCCACCCGCAGTCCGTGGCTGGCCTCGGTGTACGTGCCCGCGCCGTCGCTCGCCGACCTGGTGATCTCGTGCGGGCCGCTGCCGCCGGATGCGGTGCGGTGGCTCGCCGCCGGGATCGCCGAGGGGCTGGTGACGATTCATCAGGCCTCGCTCGTGCACGGTGATCTGCGACCCGCGCAGATCGTGGTGGCCTCGGACGGGCCGAGGGTGACCGGATTCGGGATCGAGGGCGCGGGCAGTGCGCCGGCCGCGCCCGCATACCTCGCGCCGGAGCAGGCCCGCGGCGAGGAGCCGGGGGCGGCGTCCGATGTCTACGCGCTCGGCGCGCTTTTGTGCTTCGCGGCGACCGGACGTCCACCGCACTCGGGTGCGGGCGAGGCGGCGATCCGACGCAGCGTGGCCGCAGGCGAGCCGGAACTGGTCGATGTGCCGGATGAGTTGCTGGAGCTGATCCGGTCCTGTCTGGCCCGGGAACCCCAGGACCGGCCGACGCCGCGTGCGCTGCTCGACGAGGTGGCCGCGGCTTCGGCGGATCGGCGTGGGGCGTACGGCGCCGCCTCCTGGCTGCCGGGGGCCGCATTGGAGCTGATCGACGCGTACCACCGGCGTGGGCGACTGGTCGGTGACCCGCCCACTGTGCCGCTCGCCGATCGGCTCGGCGATTCGGCGAAGGGCGGTTCCGCGCACGGCGGTTCGGTCGGCGACAAGGTCGGTCCGGTCAAGCCGGCCGGGCCGGTGAAGGCCGGGGCGGACCCGGTCGAGCCGGCGAAGCTCACGAAGGGCCCGGCCGAGTCGGCGAAGCTCGGGAAGGGCCCGGCCGATTCGGTCGGGACTGCCGCCGCCGCGGAACCGTCGGCCGCCGCCGAGACGATGCAGTTGGCCCGGATCGTCGAGGCGATGGTGCCGCGCATCGACGACAGCGACGATCGGCAGGACACGTACGATCTGCCCGTTCCGCCCGAGCCGCACGAGGGTGGTGGGGCCGGTTGGCTGCTGGTCGCCGCGCTCGTGGCGATCGCTTTGGTGGGCGGCCTGTTCGGGGGCGTCGCCTATGAGCGCGGGCGCGCGGACCGGGATCGGAGCAGGACAGGCACGACCGACACCCGTTCGTCCGGCTCGGCCGCCGACCCGATCGCGGCCTTCGTGGCGAGCGCACAGGTGGGCGGCTGCGTGGACTTCGCGAGCGACGGCACCCCGGGGTGGCGACCCGCCGCGTTCCGCATGTTGCCCTGTGAGGATCCGGCGGCGCGGCAGCGGGTGTTGGCGCGCACCTCGGCCGGGGGCGGTACGACGGACTGCATGAGCACCGACGGGCGCAGTCGCTGGCCGGCGACCCCGGGCGTGACAGCGCTGTGCCTGGAGCGGATCTTCCACCCGGGTGAGTGTGTGCCGGCGGAGATGCGCGACGGCCGGCAATGGGCCTTCCTGGCCTCACTGGTGCCGTGCCAGGGCCCGCTCCCGCGGGATCGTTCGGCCCGCCTGCGGATCGACGAGGTGCGCCCGCCGGCCGCCACGAACGCCACCAGCTGCCCGGGCAATTCCCCGGTCTACTACCCGCTGCCCTCGCGCAACCAGGAACTGTGCATGGCCCCGCTCCCGTAGCGCCGCCCACGCACCCGGAACCGCCACGACGGCTCGGCCGGGCCGGCGCACGTCGCCCGACCCGGCCGGCGCCGGTCAACCCGCGAGTTCGGCCAGCAGTTCGAGAGCTTCGTGGTTGCGGGTGGTGACGATCATGTCGGTGACGTGCGGGTCGGCGGCCCAGGCGGTGAAGCGCTCGCGGATGCGGGCGGCCGGGCCGACCAGGGCGATCTCGTCGACGAAGGCGCTCGGGACGGCGGCGATCGCCTCGTCCCGCTTGCCGGCCATGAACAACTCCTGGATCCGGTCCGCCTCGTCGGCGTAGCCGAACCGACGCATCAGGTCCGCGTGGAAGTTCTTGTTCTTCGCGCCCATCCCGCCGACGTAGAAGCCCATCGCCGCCTTGATCGGGTACATCGCCTGCTCGACGTCGTCGCCGAGGGCCACCTGGACCATCGGCGCGATCCGGAAGCCGGCCGGCTTGTCGCGCAGCGCGTCCGCGTACACGTCCGGCCGGGTCGGCGCCCAGTGCAGCGGCAACCATCCGTCCGCGATCTGCGTGGTCAGGTGTACGTTCTTGGGCCCCTCGGCGCCGAGGAAGATCGGCAGATCGGCGCGTAGCGGGTGGGTGATCGACTTGAGCGGCTTGCCGAGCCCGCTGCCGTCCTCGCCCGTGTACGGATGCCGGGCGTATCGGCCCTCGGCGACCACCGGTCCCTCGCGGCGCAGCACCTGACGGATCACGTCGACGTATTCGCGGGTGAAGGTCAGCGGGCTCTTCGGGAACGGGCGCCCGTACCAGCCCTCGACCACCTGCGGGCCGGAGAGCCCGAGGCCCAGGATCACCCGGCCCGCGGAGAGGTGATCCAGCGTCAGGGCGTGCATCGCGGTTGCGGTGGGCGTGCGTGCGGTCATCTGGGTCACCGCCGTGCCCAGCCTGATCCGCGAGGTGTGGGCGGCGATCCAGGTCAGCGGCGTGAAGGCGTCCGAACCCCAGGACTCGGCGGTCCACACCGCGTCGAACCCGAGCTGCTCGGCCTTTTGCGCCAGCTCGACGAAGCCGGCGGACGGGCCTCGGCCCCAGTACCCGAACGTCAGACCCAGCCTCATGGCGTTACCTCCACGGAGTAGCACGGCGAATCGCCCCCGCAGACTAGAACACGTTTTACTTTCTTGGGAGGTCGACTCCCCACGGGGCCGTCTCCGGTCCTTCGTCGGGCACTTCCCCCGGGCACGCGACAGGGCGCCGTCCGGTGTGGACGACGCCCTGTCGTGTTGCCGAGTCGCGGTGTCTCGGTACTACCGGTTCCTCGGGAGCACCGGTGTCACGAGCGCTGAATGCCGATCGTGTTCTGGAGCACGCCGCGCACGTTGTCGACCTCGACCAGCAGGCCGTTGGGGTGCTCGGCCACCGCCAGGTACCAGACGCCCGTGTTCAGGACGCCCTTCTCCTGGTTGGTGTGCTCGTCCAGCATCGGGCGCGAGTCCGGCACCGAGAACCAGAAGGGCTGGAACGGTGCGTGGGTGCCGCCGGGCGCACCGCCGGGGGCGGGCTGCTGCATGCCGCCGGGACCCTGCGGACCCTGCGGACCAGGGGCGCCGAAGCCGCCCTGCGGACCCTGCGGTGCCGGGCCGCCGAAGCCGCCCTGCTGCGGGGCGCCGCCGTACGACTGCGGACCCTGAGGACCCTGCGGGCCGCCGAAGGGCGCGCCGCCGTACTGCTGCTGACCCTGCGGGCCGCCGTACTGACCCTGCGGGCCCGCCGCGGGGCCGGCCGCGCCGAGCAGCGGCGCCTGGAGGGCAGGCATCACCGTGGTGGCGATCATCGTCACGACGAGGACGATGACAAGCAGGATGAGGAAGATGCCACCGATCCCCATCTCGATGCCGAGGTCACTGTCCGCCTGCGCAATCGACCACAGCGCGGAGATCGGCGCCAGGATCGTGAGCGGCAACGCCCACTGACGCGCGGTCAGACCGAGGATCGGCTTGTCCCGGAGCTGAGGGAGCAGGCCACCGAGGATGAACAGGGCGGCGGCGATGATCGGCGTGAGAACCACGACGAAGACGGTCGGCGCGAGGTGCGACGACCACGCGTTGACACCCTCGTCCGAACGCGTCGACTTGATGTAGTTGAAGAACGAGAAGATGAAGATGAGCACGGCGGCGACCCCGATGACCGCGTCGCCACGCGAAAGCTTTCTGACGTCCACTAATACTCCTCCCGAGGGGGATGGGCGCCGACAGCGTACGGGGGCGACCCAAGTCGTGCCACCGACGTCGCCCCCGCGCGTCCTCGGTGCATTGGTCCGGGGACACTGTGCCAGACGGGGGAACGATCTGTACCCCGACCCCACGCGACGCGCCGTATGGGGGTATTTTTTCGAAGATGTCTATTCGCCCCGCTGAATACCCGTCAGATCAGCCAACACGCCCTGTAGGCCGTCGATATCGATGACGATGCCGCCGTCTCGAACACCCACCGCGAGATACCACACACCGGGGTGCAGGGTGGCCACCGCGTCACCGGGGTGGTCCAGGGGGTGTAGCGGCCTCGGTTCGGGCACGGCCAGCCAGTATTGCTCGAAGGTGCCCGGGTCGCCGGATTCCGGTGCCGGGGTCCGCACATCCCGCGCCGCGGGGGCCGGCTCCCGATCGGGTGCGGCCGGCTCCGGGGCGTCGTCCTGCTTGAACAGCAGCACCGGCGGCTGGACCGCGGGCGGCTGCATCGGCGGCGTCTGCGGCGGGGGCGTGTTGCCCGACGGCCCGTAGGCCGGCGGCGCGACGGGCGGCGGGATCGGGAAGCCACCGGTGCCGGGCGGGCCGGGCGGGTACCCGCCGGGAGCACCCGGGAAGCCACCACCGGGGTAGCCCTGCCAGTTGTTCTCGCGCGGGCGCACCAGCGGGGCGTTCAGCCCGCCGATCCGGTCGACCGTCAACAGCAGCAGTGCCTGGAGCACGGCGAAGCCCGCCAACCCCCACGCGCCCCAGCCGTGTCCGGCATCCACGGTTGCCTGCGCATCGCCGTTGTCGCGGGCGTAGTTCTGGGCGAAGCGCGCCAACTTCTCGTAGCCGCCGTCCGCGCCGAACACGGCCCACACCGCGCTCCACGCCGCCGCGACGCCCAGTGCGACACCCCACTGGCGAAGGGCCAGCCCACAGAACTGGATCTCGGTCGGCTGCGGCGATCCGGGCCGGAAGGTGTACCGGCCGATCAGCAGCAGCACCAGCGAGATCGAGGACAGCAGCACGACGGCGGGCGCCAGCGGCGTGAAGTCGCCGATCCACGCCGAATAGTTCTTGCTTCCCTCGGTGATCTGTTTGCCCTTGGCGGTCACCGTGTACCAGGGGAGAAACGAGAAGACCAGAACTCCGATCGCCGCCGCCGCGACGATCAGATCACCTCGGGTGACGCCTTTGCGTGGCATCGTGCTCCTCCCTGACGGGCATTTTCGTACTGCTCGGAATTGCCGTGCGTCTGCTGGATCCGGCCCGGTGCCGATGCGGGCGACCGCACCGGCACCGGAGCCTGACGTACCGTCATTCTCCGCGCTGGATCCCGGAGACGTCGCTCAGGACCCCCCGAACGCCGTCCGCCTCGACCAGGACACCGCCCGGGTGCGGGGCGACCGCGAGGTACCACTGGCCGGTCTGCAGCGTGGCCACCGGCTCCTTGGACAGGCCCTCGGTGGGTGCCAGCGGCCGGGCCTGCGGGACGGCGAACCAGAACTGCGCGAACTCCTGTGTGGCCGGGGCCGGCGCGGCCGGCTGCCCACCGGCGACCGGTGCGACGCCGGAACCGGTGCCGGCAGCCGCGCCGGTGACGTCCGGCGGCGGCATGTGGGCCGGCACGCCGGCCATCGGCGCGCCGGTGCCCGTGCCCGGAACCGGGTAGGCGGGCGGCGGGTGGGCGCCGGTGGCGTTCGGCAGCGGGTAGCCGGTGTTCGGGTCGACCGGGGCCGGGTAGCCGCCGGTGCCGTTCGGCGGCGGGTAGCCCCAGGGCTGCTGCGGGACCGGGCTGAACAGCGGCGCGGCCAGGCTGGGGATGCGATCCCCGATGATCAAAAAGAGCGCCGCGATGAGCCCGGCCACCATCATCAGCCACGCGAAGACGGTGGGTCCGGCGTCGACCGAGCCCGAATCCTCGAAGATCTCGCCGATCACGCCGCCCACCCCGAACGGGGCGAAGAAGCCGCTGATCGCACCGGTGACACCGAACGCGATCGCCCACTGACGCGGGGCCAGACCGAGCACCTGCTTGTCCGGCTGAGCCACGAAGCGGCCGATCACCAGGAGCAGCGCGGCCAGCAGCGGCACCAGCACCACGGCCGGCATCAACGGGTAGAAGTTGACCGTCCAGGCGTTCCAGCCCTTGGTCTGGCTGTGCCCGCCGCTGAACGGGTTGTCGCTGTCGTCGCTGCTACTGCTGCTACCGCTGCTGCGGTCGAAGGCCGCGCTGACTTCGTAGTATTTGAAGAACGAGAAGATGAAGATCAGGACGATCGCGAGAATGACGATCGCATCGCCCCTCGTGATCCCTTTCCGGTTCAACGTTTCTCCTTAACAGGTACGGAGGGGACGTGACGTCGCCGGCGCGAGGCGCGCCGGACGACATGCGGTGCGTGGACGGCTCGCGCCGGGCCCGATCGTGCGGCTCACGGCGATCGGTGGCCCGACCCGGAACCGTCCGGTGGTGCATGGCGCGCGTGGACGCCGCGAACCGGGGACCGTCACCGGCGCGTGTGCGACGAGGACGGTCGGAAAGACCCTAGGGGACGGCCGACCCGCGGCTCACGCCCCCTTCAGGAGATAGGCCGTGATCCCCGTCGCGATCCCGGACGCGGCGCGTTCGCGCCAGTTCGGGTCGGTGAACTGCGCGGCGTCCGTGGCGTTGCGCATGTTGCCGCATTCGATGAACACCTTGGGTCGGGTGGACAGGTTCAACCCGCCGAGGTCGGTGCGGGTGACCAGACCGTCCTGGGTGCCGAGGTAGGTCGCGGGGCTCGTACCGGTGGCCGCCCGGAAGGCGGCGGCGAGTGTGCTGCCCAGGGTGCGCGAGGGGGCCAGGATCGGTGTGGTGTCGACGTTCCTGTCCTTGACCGAGGCGGGCAGGATGACGTGGAAGCCGCGCCCGCTCGCCGGTCCGCCGTCCGCGTGGATGGACACGATCGCGTCCGCCTTCGCCGCGTTGCCGCGCGCCGCCCGCTCGTCCACGCACGGACCCCACGCCTCGGTCTCCCAGGTGTAGAGCACCGTCGCGCCCTGGGCCTCCAGGAGGCGTTTGGCCCGCTGCGCCACGTCGAGGGTGAACTCGGCCTCGGTGTAGCCCTTGTCGGTCTCGGTGCCGGTGGTATCGCACTCCTTGGTCAGCCCGCCCGCGTACACCTGCTTGTTGATCTCGCGGGAGTGGCTCCCGTTGCCCGGATTGTGGCCCGGATCGATCATCACTACCCGATCGGACAGCGGAAGCCCGGTGGTCCCGGCGCGCGGCGCGGGCGGGCCGGCCGAGGTGACGGGCGCGGCGATCGTCGGCGCGGTGGACGGCTGTTGCCCGCTCGCTGGATCGCTCAGCGCCGGGGCCGGCGGGCCGCCGGCGGCCGCGGGGTCGAGCCCGGTGCCCGGCGCGGCGGTGGTCGGCAAGCTCGCCGACGCATGCGCGACGCCCGTGTGGCCGGCGTCGTGTCCGTCCGGCCAGGCCACCGCGATCGTGGTGATCCCGGTGGCGGCGAGCGCGAGCGCGAGCGCGGTCAGGGTGATCCGGCGGCGCCGGCGCAACCGGTCGCGCGCGGCCTCCAACCGGGCCTCGTGCGAGGCGGAGTGGCCGAAGAAGCCGGCTCCGGAGCGAAAGTCCGCATCGCCGGAATCGTCGGGACGGCCGCGGTCGTCGCGGCGGTCAGAGGTCAAGTTCACTCCTGGACGTGAGGCCGTAGTGCGACGCGACGGTGTTCCAGGTGTCGACGAACGACTTCTTCGCGCCGGACGCCTCGGCGCTGATCGTGGCGCCGTCGTCGTACAGCGACCGGGTGCCCGGACAGCCCGAGTCGGCGGCCGACTGCGCCCACGCGGCGAAGGCCCGGTCGGCGCGGGCCGAGGCGGTCCACGCGGTGCGCAACGTCGGTGCGGCGGATTGCAGTTCGGGGACGCCGTCGAAGCGCATCGTGTCCAACCGAGTGACCAGTTGATCCCGTTGCGCGGCGGCGTCGAGCAGTGCGGAACGGGACGCGGACAGCGCCGAACAGGAGCCGACGTTGTTCACCGCGTCGATCACCGACTGCCGGGACGAACCGCTGCGCGAGAGCAACGAGTCCAGCGCGGCGGCCTGGGCCCGGGCGTCCGGCGCGGCGGTGGTCGGCGGCGGGGTGGTCACCACCGAGCCCTGCGCCGGGGGCGTGGCCGGGGGCAGGCCCGACTGCCCGCCCGAGCCGGCGTCGGAGGGGGTGGGCGTGGACGGTCCGGCGCTGTCCGAACCCTGCGCGGTCGGTGTCTTCTTGTCGTCCTCCCACGGCCGCAGCGCGAACAGCGTGCCCAGCGCGGCGACGAACACCACGGCGACCACGATGAACAGCAGCGTTCGCTCGAACGAGGGGCCGGGCGGGGCCGGCGACAGCGGGCCGGGCGGCGGTGGGGTGGCGCCGCGATACCAGTCCGGCGCGGCGGGCACATCGCGCGCCGGGGGCATGCCGTAGCCGTGCACGGGCGTGTGCGCCGCGTCGGCGAAGGTGCCGCCCGGGGGCAGCGGCGAGGGGCCGCGCTCGTGCTGGAACCAGTCGGCGGGCGGCTCCGATTCGCCCGGCGGTACGGCCGGGCGGGGCATCGACGGCGGAGCGGGAACCGGCCACGCCGGCGGCGGCGGGCCGGCCGGCAGGCCGCGGGCGGCCGGGTTCTGGCACACCTATCCGCAGGAGTGCCGGATCGTGAGCACTCGGAGTCGCGCGATGTGACGATCGCACGAAACGATCCGACACAATGACGCCCCAT
>NZ_JBEXCV010000167.1:0-17890 GCF_040605455.1 Embleya sp. NPDC005575
CGTGCGAGGTCCGCCGCATCCAGAAGATCATCCAGGTCACCAGCAGCACCGCGACGATCGACAGCGAACCGCCGAACAATTCCTGCTGCTTGAAGGTCATTTCGGCGGAGGTCAGTTCGAGGGTCGCTTCGAGTGCGACGCTCAGTGCCACCGCGGCGGCCACCCCGACCCACACGGCGGGCAGCGCGTCCCGGCGCTCGCTCTTGACGAGATAGGCGATCAGGATGCTGACCACGAGAGCCGCTTCCAGGCCCTCGCGCAGACCTATCAGGTAGTTGGCGAACACAGGTGACCCCGCTCAGCGATTCGAACAAGTCTCGGATTTAGGCGAGCCTCACCAAAGCACTCGTCCGGACGGGTCGTCAACATGGCGTGCGTCATGCCCGAATGCGGCGGACCGGCGCGATTCGCCTTCTCGCCGGTGCGGTCTCGGGGTCGGTGTCCGGACAGGCGTCGACCAGGACGGTAAGGCCGAAGTCCGGATCGTTGGCCTGGCACAGGGTGTAGAGCACCACACCGCTGGTGGCGATGCCGACGAGGACAAGGTTGTCGATGTCGCGAGCCCGCAGTACCACTCGACACGAGCCGCACTGGGAGGCGAGAGCAAGTCTGGAGGAACGGTCGAGCCGCGGTGTGGCGTTCGCAACCTTGCGGCGATCGGGAGTAGTTCGACTTCGGGATTCGGGGCGATGAAGGTCGCCGATGGCGGCTCGCGAAGTGCCCGTCCGGCAAGCCGAGCGTCGGCGTTGTTATGGATATGTCGCACATTCGTGATCATTTGGCAGCAATGCGGGACTGCTGGGCGGGCAGCGGGTCGGCATGACGCAGCACGATGCATCCCGAGAGTCGGGTGCCGACGAATTGGCCGCCCTGGTGTGGCAGGCCCGACGGTGGAGCGAGTCGGCGCCGGATCCGGCGGCCGAGCGGCCGTTGGTCGACGGGGTCAAGCACTCCTTCCGCGCCCGGCTGCGTCGCCTGGTGGCCAACCGCCCCGAACCGGACCCGCCACGCGCCGATTCCTGAACGATGCGATGCGCGACCGGGCATCGAACCGGTCTGTGCGACCGGCGCACCGACCGGTCTGTGCGGTCGGCGGGCGCGGGTATTGTCGGTCGTCTTGACGAATCGCACCCATCGCCTCCCGGGGCACTGGCTTCGTATGCCGCCGCCCGGTGCCGGTGAGGGTGCCGAGGGCGACGGATGGAGTCGGTTCATGAGTGGCGACCAGGTGTCATTGCGGCCGGTGGCGGAAGCGGACATATCCCTTCTCGAACGGTTCCTGACCGATCCCGAGGCGGTCGGACCGTTCGCCTGGTACGGCTGGTCGGATCCGGGCGGTTGGCGTCGCCAGTGGGCGGAGAACGGCCTACTCGGCGACGACCGGGGGCTGTTGCTGGTGGTCCGCGGCACGGACGTGCCGGGCTTCGTGGCCTGGCGCAAGATCGCCACCTCGCGCACCGCCTACTGCTGGAACGTCGGGATCAACCTGTTTCCCGAGGCGCGCGGTCAGGGGATCGGCACCCGAGCCCAACTCCTGCTGGTGCGCTACCTGTTCGCACACACCCAGGTGGCCCGGATCGAGGCCGGTACCGAGCTGGACAACCTCGCCGAGCAACGCGCCCTGGAAAAGGTCGGCTTCACCCGCGAGGGCGTGGCGCGTGCCTACACCTTCCGCGACGGTCGATGGCGCGACGTGGTGTTCTACAGCGTGCTGCGCGAGGAGCTCGCGCCGCCGGCCGACGACTCGGTGTAGCGCGGTCCACCCGGGTCGCACCCGGCCCGCGCGCCGCCCGTCTACCGGCCGGCCCCGGCCCGCGCTTGGTGGGATGGCACCGAAAGCGGGGTCGTCCTTGGTTCGTGCCCACGAAGTCCACCACGTTCGCGCCCGGCTAGCGTCTGGGCAGCGCCGCGAAAGACTTCGACACCACCGACGAGCGCCGACACCCTTCGTCGCGGCCACCCCGCGCCACGGGAGGGTCGGTTTCGGCGTTGATCGAAGACTCGCCGCCCCGGTTCTCACCGGGCGTTCCCGGTACCGGACGACCGGGGCGGCGACCGGGACGGGCCGACCAGGATGGAGAAAGCCATGACACGACGTCTGCGTCTGGACGACCTGAACGCGATCGCGCTGCCGGAGCAGCCGGCGATCTCCCCCGACGGCACTCGGGTGCTCTACACCCTGGTCCGCGTCGACCCGGATGCGGACCGCAACGTACGCACCCTGTGGCAGGTCGCCACCTCGGGCGGCGAGCCGGAACAGCTCACCGAAGGTCCCTCGGACAGCACACCCGTGTGGTCGCCGGACGGCAGCCGAGTGGTGTTCCTGCGCGCGGCCGACGGCCCGCCGCAACTGTGGGAGCTGCCGCTCGACGGCGCCGAGCCGCGCCGGCTGACCCGACTGCCGATGGGCGCCGGCCAACCGGTGTGGAGCCCCGACGGTACCCGCCTGGCCTTCGGCGCCGTGGTCGACATCCACGCCGTCGCGGGCGAGGACGACTCCGCGCGGGCCGCCCGGGCGAAGGCGCCGATGGTCATCGAAGCGCTGGACTACCAGGCGGACGGCGTGGGCCTGCTGGGCACCCTGCGCAAGCACGTGCATGTGCTGGACCTGGCCTCCGGCGACGTCACCCGGATCACCGAGGGCGACTGGCACGCGAGCGATCCGACCTGGTCGCCGGACGGACGCCGACTCGCCTACGCCGCGGGCCTGGGCCCCAACGCGGACCTGACCCTGCAATCCGCGGCGTACGTCCGCGACGTGTCCACCCCCGGCGCACCGGCGGTACGCGTCGGCGCCGCGGACGGCATGGCCGGCTGGGTCGGCTGGACGCCCGACGGCGAATCCCTGCTGGTGCTGGGCGCCGAGCACACCCGGACCGGGCACACCCGACTGCTGCGCGTGCCGCTCGCCGGCGGCCCCACCGAGGACCTCGTCGGGGCCCTGGACCGCAATCTGATGCCGGGCGGCGCCGGCTACCCGGGCGCGTTGCCGCAGGCCACGCCCGAGGGCCGCGAATTGCTGTTCTGCCTTCGCGAGGCCGGCAACACCCACCTGTACGCGCTCGACCTCGCAAACGGCGCCACCCGCCTGGTGCTCGGCGGTACCGGCCGCGTCGTCTCCGGCGTCTCCGTGCCCACGACCCCCGGCGCCGTCGCGATCGTGCTGTCCACTCCCTCGTCGTACGCCGAAATCGCCGTGGTGGACCCGGCCGACGGCACCGAGCGGGTGCTCACCGCGCACGGCGCGCAGTCCCTGCCGGACGTCGAGCTGTACACCCTGGTCGACCGCCACTTCACCCTCGCCGACGGCACTGTCGTGCACGGTCGGCTGCTGCGCGACCCGAAGACGACCGGCCCCTCGCCGGTGCTGATGGACATCCACGGCGGCCCGCACAACGCGTGGAGCGGCGCGGCCGACCCGGTGCACCTCTACCACCAGGTGCTGGTCGAGCGCGGCTGGACCATCCTGCTGCTCAACCCCCGGGCCAGCGACGGCTACGGCGAGGACTTCTTCGCCGCCACCGTCGGCGCGTGGGGCGAGATGGACACCCCGGACTTCCTGGAGCCGTTGGACGAACTGGTCGCCGAGGGCATCGCCGATCCGCAGCGCCTGGCCGTCTCCGGCTACAGCTACGGCGGCTTCATGACGTGCTACCTCACCAGCCGTGACCAGCGCTTCGCGGCGGCCGTGGCGGGCGGCGTGGTCAGCGACCTGAACAGCATGGCCGGCACCTCGGACCTCGGCTCCTACATGTCCCGGGCCGAGTTCGGCGGCACCCCGTGGGACGACCCCGAGCTGTACGCGCGACTGAGTCCGTTCGCCAAGGTGGGCGACGTCGGCACGCCCACACTGATCGTGCAGGGCGGCGCCGACGTGCGGTGTCCGCTGGGCCAGGCCCAGCAGTGGTTCGCCGCGCTGCGCGAACGGCACGTGCCCACCCGACTGGTGCTCTACCCCGAGGGTTCGCACCTGTTCATCCTCTCGGGCCCGCCCTCGCACCGACTGGACTGGAACCGCCGGATCGTCGACTGGGTCGAGCAGTACGCCGGTTCCACCGGCCGCACCCGGCCGGCCCGACTGGACGCCGCGCACTGGCAGCGCCGGCTGTCCACGCTGGCCGAGCGCCACCGGATCCCTGGGGCGACCCTGGGCATTCTGCGCCTGGACGAGCACGCGTCGGACGACCTGGTCGAGGCCGCATACGGCGTGCTCAACCTGAACACCGGGGTCCCGGTGACCACGGACTCGGTGTTCCAGATCGGTTCGATCAGCAAGGTGTGGACCACGACGCTGGTCATGCAACTGGTCGAGGACGGTCTGCTGGACCTGGACCAGCCGCTGAGCGAGGTGCTGCCCGAACTGCGGCTGTCCGACCCGGAACTCGCCAAGCAGATCACCATGCGCCACCTGCTCACCCACACGAGTGGCATCGAGGGCGACCGGTTCATCGACACCGGGCGCGGCGACGACTGTCTGGCCAAGTACGTGGCGACACTCGCCGACGCGACGCAGGTGTTCCCGCCCGGCGGTGCCTGGTCGTACTGCAACTCCGGCTTCTCGCTGGCCGGACGGGTGATCGAACACCTCACCGGCAAGACCTGGGACCAGGTGTTGCGCGAACGACTGAGCGCGCCGCTGGGCCTGGAGCACACCGTCACACTGCCCGAGGAGGCGCTGCTGCTGCGCGCGGCGGTCGGCCACCTGTCCGAGGACGGCGGCGCGCCGCAGGTCGCGCCGGTGTGGATGTTGCCCCGCTCGGCCGGACCCGCCGGTCTGATCGGTTCCACCTCGGCGGAGCTGTTGCGGTTCGCCCGACTGCACCTGGCCGACGGAGCGGCCGCCGACGGGACCCGGCTCCTGGGCGCCGAGCATGCCCTCGCGATGCGCGAGAAGCAGGTCGACGTGACCGACCTCTCTGTCAGCGGCGCATCCTGGGGCCTGGGCTGGCACCGCTACGAGTGGGACGCCCGCGAGGTGTTCGGCCACGACGGCGGCACCATCGGGCAGTACGCGTTCCTCCGGACCCTGCCCGAACTCGGCTTTGCGGTCGCCCTGTTGACCAACGGCGGGGACGCGCCGGAATTGTACGAGGAGCTGTTCCGGGAGATCTTCGCCGAGGTCGCGCAGGTCGCCCTGCCGGAGCCCTTCGCCCCGCCGGCCGAAGCCCCGGCCGTGGACCCCGAGCGCTACGTCGGCGTGTACGAACGCGCCATGCAGCGCACCGAGGTGCTCGCGACGCCCGAGGGCGGCTTGGCGCTGCGGATCGAGTTGACCGGGGAACTCGCGGAGACTCTGCCCGACGCCGTGCTGGAAATGCCGTTGGTCCCGGTGGCCGAGGACCTGTTCGCGATCCGGTTGCCGGGATCGACGCTGTGGCGCGAGACGACCTTCGGCACCTTCGCGACGGGCGAGCGTTACCTGTTCGTCAATGGCCAGGTCACGCCGCGGGTGAACTGACACTCTCCCGTACACCCCGCCTCCGTCGCGGAGGCGGGCCCGATCACCGCGTTCCCCCCGTGACGCGGTGCCGGCCGGTCCCTCGTCTCGACCCCCGTGCGAGACGGGGGACCGGTCTTCTCGCGGTGCGACGCCTTCGCGCTGCGCCGGTCGCCCGCCCCGGGTGACCACCCTGGTCGATGCACGCGGCGCGCGGGCTCGGGCGGTGCTCAGGCCGCGTTCGAGTCGGCGCAGGCCGGGACCGGCGACCCGGCGTCGTCGCGCGCGTCCCGGATGAGCACCGGGTCACCTCCGGTTCGAACCTTCACCCGATCGGCTTCACCACGCGGTGCGGCCGGTCGGGTGAAGGCGTGTGTTGTCGCGCGGCGGATCATCCGCTATCAACCGTTTCGGGGCAACATGGGCCGCGCGATGCGATCGGCGTACCGTACCCGGCGCGGTGAGGGAGCATGGCGATGGATGAGCTGACCACGCGGGTCGACGGCATGCTCGACGGCCTCTGCGAGGACCTGCGGCGGCTCACCCGGATCCCCTCGATCGCCTTTCCCGGCTACCCACCCGAGCCGGTGCAACAGGCCCACGACGTGGTGGTCGAGCTGTTGCGCGAGGCCGGTGTGCAGGACGTCGCCGCGCTGCGGCTGCCGGACACCGCGCCGGTGATCACCGGCCACATCCCGCCGCCGCACCCGGATGCGCCGACCGTGCTGCTGTACGGGCACTACGACGTGCAGCCCGCCGGCGACGAGTCGTTGTGGACGACGCGGCCGTTCGAGCCGACCGACGTCGACGGTGCGATCCACGGGCGCGGGGCGGCCGACGACAAGTCGAACCTGATCGTGCACCTGGGCGCGCTGCGTGCCTTCGACGGACGGCCCCCGGTGGGGATCCGGGTCGTGTTCGAGGGGCAGGAGGAGTACGGCAGCGAGTTCGACGACTACCCGCAGGAGCATCCGGACGAGTTCGCGTGCGACGCGATGGTGATCGCCGACATGGGCAACATTCGTCCCGGTACCGGCACGCTGACGGTGGCGCTGCGCGGGGTGGTCGAGGCCATCGTCGAGGTACACACCCTCGAAGAGGCCAAGCACAGCGGCAACTTCGGCGGCGCGGCACCCGACGCGCTGTTGGTGCTGCTGCACGCCTTGGCCGCGCTGCACGACGCGAACGGTGACGTCGCCGTGCCGGGTCTGCGCCGCGAGCAGTGGTCGGGCGGCGGCTGGAACGAGGAGGAGTTCCGCCGGCTGGCCGGGATCCGCGAGGGCATGCCGCTGATCGGTACCGGAAACCTGGGCTCGCGCCTGTGGTCGGGGCCGGCGATCACGGTCACCGGACTGGACGCTCCCTCGGTCGACAAGGCCGCGTCCGCCGTGGTGCCGTCCGCTCGGGCGAAGCTGAACATGCGCTGCCACCCGGCCCAGGACCCGGTGCAGGCGCAGCGTCTGCTGATCGAATTCCTGGTCGGGTTGCGGCCGTTCGGGGTGCCGCTGCGGGTGACTCAGGCCGGCGCTCCGGGGTCCGGGTTCGCGGCGGCCACGGACGGGGTGGCCTATCGGGCCGCGCACGAGGCGCTGCGCACGGCGTGGGGCGCGGAGCCGGTACACGCGGCCGCGGGCGGATCGATTCCCTTGGTCAACAGCCTCGCGGCGGCCCAACCGAACGCGGAGATCCTGCTGTTCGGGGCGCAGGACAGCATGTGCAACCTGCATGGGCCCAACGAGCGGGTGTTGGTGAGCGAACTGCGCGACGCGGTGGTGGCGGAGGCCGCGTTCTTCGCGGCGTACGCGGACCGTTTCGGGCGCGATTAGCGTCTTCGCCGAACCTCGTGCCAGGCACGAGCGTTCGCTGCGGGATCGGCGGGTGCCGCGGATGTCCGTCGACGCGGGCCGTGCGCGAGCCGGCGGCCCGCCCACCTACCCCGAATTCATCAGTCAGCCGCAAGGAGCAGCGCGTGAGCACCAACCAGGCGTCGACCCGGACCGAGGACGAAGCGCCGCCGCCCAAGCGCGGCTTCCGCTTCCCGAGCGCGCTGACGGTGCTGGCGATCGTGACGATCGCGGTGTGGGGTCTGACGTTCGCGATTCCGGCCGGCGAGTACCAGCTCGGCGAGGACGGCAAGCCGGTCGCGGGCACCTACCATCACACCAAGTCGCCGGAGGACTTCGTCCAGCGGCTCAACGACCTGTTCCTGTCGCCGGTCAACGGCCTGTACGGGCTCAAGGACGCGCAGAGCGGGCAGGTCGCGCCCGACAACACGGGCGATCTGTACGGTAGCGCGGCGGTGTTCCTGTTCGTGCTGGCCATCGGGGCGTTCATCACCGTGGTGTTCGCCACCGGCGCGCTGGACCGCGGCATCGCCCGCCTGGCGCATCGGCTGCGGACGCGTGGGGCGGTGCTGATCGTGGCGATCATGACCGTGTTCGCGATCCTCGGCTCGGTCGAGGGCTTCGCCGAGGAGACGCTCGGCTTCTACGGCCTGGTCGTGCCGTTGATGCTGGCGCTGGGCTACGACCGGATGGTGGCCACCGGCACCATCATCCTGGGCGCCGGTGTGGGTGTGTTGTGCTCGACGGTCAACCCGTTCGCGACCGGTGTCGCCTCCTCGGCGGCGGACATCTCGTTGGGTGACGGCATCGTGTTGCGGTTGCTGATGCTGATCGTGTTGACCACGGTGACCATCCTGTACGTGGTGCGGTATGCCCGTCGGGTCAAGGCCGATCCGTCCCGTTCGCTGGTGGGTTTCCTGCCGGGGGACCGCGAAAAGGCGGAAGCGGCGGCCACCGGCAGCGAGCCGCCGCCGTTGACGCGTATCCACCGGATCGTGTTGGTCGTGGTGACCATCACCTTCGTATTCATGATCTTCGCGATCATTCCGTGGGCCCAGGTGCTCAGCGGCGACGCGGACGCCGACCCCTACGATTGGGAACTGGGCTGGTCGTTCCCCGAGTTGGCCGCGATGTTCATCGTGGCTGCGGTGATCGTCGGGGTATTGGCCCGGCTGGGGGAGAAGAAGCTCGCGGAGACGATCATTCAGGGCGCGGCCGACTTCATCTCGCCGGCACTGATCATCATGCTGGCCCGCGGGGTCACCGTCATCATGAACAACACCCAGGTCACCGACACGGTCCTGCACTCGATGGAGGGCGCGGTCTCGGACGCCTCCTCGGCGATGTTCGGCATCCTGATCTTCGTGGTGAACCTGCCGCTGGCCTTCCTGATCCCCTCGACCTCGGGGCACGCGACGTTGGCCATGCCGATCCTGGCGCCACTGGCCGACTTCGCCGACGTGCCACGCTCATTGGTGGTGACCGCGTGGCAGTCGGCGTCGGGGTGGATGAACCTGTGGGTGCCGACGACGGCGGTCATCATGGGCGGCGTGTCCCTGGCCAAGGTCGGCTACAACCAGTACCTCCGCTTTGCGGCACCCCTGCTGGCCATCCTGTTCGTCCTGATCTGCGCCTTCGTCGCGGTGGGCTCGGGCCTGTCCTGACCCGACGCCGACTGCGGGCCCGCGAACGCGGGGTCGCGGTGTTCGCGGCGTTTCGGCCACCGTCGCGGGCCGGTACGGAGCGCATCTTCATCTACCGCGCACTGATCCACGGAGTCGCCCTCGTTTTGAGGGGCGACGTCGTGTCAGGCGCGCAGTGACTCCGTGAGGGCGGTCCACGAGGCCGCGCCGATGATGAGGTGGCCCACGCTCGGGTCCTTGCTGTCACGGACGGGGACGAGGCCGGGGGCGTGTCCGACTTCCACGCACTGACCGCCTTCCGAGTTGCTGTGACTGGACTTTCGCCAGGCGCAGGGCTTGGGCAGAGCTTGGGAAGCGTGCACGGTCCAGGTCCTCCATCGCTTCTCGGATCATGTCCATGGACATCCCTACCGGTAGGGCTCGTGCCCGTTGGCGATCGTAGGTTACGGCGTACTGCCCGACTTCGCCCGGATCCTCGATCAGTCGCCCGACGTCCGCTCCTTCGGTGTAGGCGACTTCGCGTTTGTCGCGCGTCGTGAGCACTGTCAACGAGCCGCCCATCCCTTCGTGTTCCGCCTCGCTGAAGGGGAGAATCTGCACGCTGATGCGGTCGTTGTGTTCCGTTGCCAGCAGGTGCGCCAGTTGGTGCCGCATGGTGTCCGGCCCGCCGATCGGTCTACGAATGACTGCTTCGTCAAGGACTACCCATAGAAACGGCGCATCCGGACCATTGAGCCTTTCCTGCCGACCCAATCGACCGCGAACGCGTTCTTCGAGATGAACTTCGTCTCGCAGTGAGCGACCCATCCGCAACACCGCCCGTGCGTAGTCCTCCGTCTGGAGTAGGCCAGGCACGACCTGGACCAGATACATGCGCATTTCGCGGGCGGAACCTTCGAGATCCATGAAGGGCTGCGACCACGCAGGAAACGTTCGGCTGGTGACGTGCTTCCACAGTTCGGCGAGGAGCCCGCCGGTGTTGAGCGTGGCATCCAAAGCAATTGCGTTCGCCAGGGTCGGAGGGTGCCCGGTTCCTCGCTCGATCTGGTTCAACCGGGTGGTGCTCAGGCCATACATGGTGCGCCCGAGTTCGGCTTGGCGGTATCCGGCGGCCTCTCGAAGTGTTGCGACCATGCGCCCGAACAGTTCTACGACTGACGCCTCGTCTTGGGCCTCGTCGTTCATACATCCCCCCTTTATGGCGGGTCACGTAAACGCTAGCGGCTTTTGCAGCCTAGGCGCTCGGTCGATGCTTGTTCACAGAGTGGCCGAATCAGTACTGGCGGCGACCGAGAGGACAGGTATGCCCATCGATGAGAGCTACCCCGAAGACCCCCGCGGCTGGACCACGGACCACGTGGCCCGCTTCTGGAAGGCCAACGGCAAACGCATGGTTCGCTGCGAACTGTCGGGGCGAGTCGGCACGTTCGCTGCCGTCATCAACTTGCAGGCGTTCGTGCGGTTCCCCGGCGGCACCGAGTTCCGGACGCACTGCGGGAACCTCCGGGTGCTGGAGGACGAGGCTGCCGTGCCCACCAGGGGGGGCAGCGATGTACCGCGAGGGTGACTGGGTGGAACCTGCCGACGAGGCTGTGCGCCGGGTGCGTCACCCGGGGCAGATTCTGATGGCGCAGCCCCTTCCCGACGGGCAGCAGACGCTCACGGTGCAACCCCCGGGCGGGCGGGTCGCCTGGGCCATGCCGTCCGACAGCGTTCGCTCGACCACCAGGCCTGACCGGCGCGCTCCCTGAACCGCCGCACCGCGGCCACTGGCCTGGTCGCGGTGCGGCACCACATCTTCATCAGCAGCGTGCCCGTTCACATTGCTACGCCGCCCCGTTGGCGAGCCGCCACCCGAACAGCTCGGGCGCGGGGGTGAGTCAGGGCCGCGCGGCGAGGGCCTCGACCTCGAACAGCACGTCAGGCGTAGCCAGGCTCGCGACACCGATGAGGGTTTGCGTGGGCGGTTTGGTACTCCAACCCTCCTGCACGGCCCCGGCGATCGGCCCAAGCTTGCTGACGTCATGGTTCACCACGTACGTCCTGAGCTGGACGACGTGGCAGAGATCGAGCCCATGGGCGGCAAGAGCGACGCCGATGTTGCGGAAAGTCTGCTTCACCTGCTCGGCGAAGTCGGTCGAGACAACCGCGCCGTCCGGGCCCGATCCGTACTGACCCGCGATGAGCACCAGTTCCGTACCTGCGGGGACGGTGGCGGTGTGGCTGTAGCCGAACGGGAGCGGGTCGTGCAAACCGTCCGGATTGACAATGGCGTGTGCCATGGAGATCACCTCTCGTGTGCGGTGGGGCTTTGTCGTGCCAGGTAAGCCTTCCAACGAATCACGACATCCTGTGTCGTGTATTCCCGTAGAGTTTTCCTATGCGCGCAGATCGGTTGGTATCGCTGGTGCTGCTGCTGCGGCAGCACGGTCGACTGTCCGCGGCCACGCTGGCCCGCGAGTTGGAGGTATCCACCCGCACCGTGCTGCGCGACATCGAGGCGCTGTCCGCAGCCGGCGTCCCGGTCTACGCCGAACGCGGTCGGCATGGCGGTTTCGCGTTGCTGCCCGGTTTCCGGACCGAGCTCACCGGACTCAACCACGACGAGGCACTTGCCCTGCTGGTGGCCGGATCGCGGCGCGGCGCACAGGCATTCGGCCTCGGTTCGGCGCTCGCTTCGGCCATGCGCAAGGTGGTCGACGCGCTACCCGAAAACTATCGGGCCACCGCGGCCGGTGCGGCTCGGCGATTGCTCATCGACCCGGAGACCGACCTCCTCTCGCGTCAGCTGGTTGCCGAGGAAGTGCCCGACACCGTAGTGGCCGAGGTCCGGCGCGCGGTGTTCGCCGGACACAGGCTGCGCATCCACTACGCGGCTGTGGACCAGACCCCGAAGTGGCGCACGGTGGACCCGATCGGCTTGGTCACGGTGCGCGACCAGGGCTACTTGCTGGCCACCAGGTCCGGCGCGGACCGCACCTACCGGCTGTCCCGGGTCCTGGCAGCCGAGGTACTCGCCGAACCGGCACAGCGACCGGACCGGGTCGATCTGGACCGGGCCTGGCAGGAACGCAGCACGCAGTTTCGGACCGGCGGCGACCAAGTCACCGTGCTGGTACGGGTGAACCCGGCGCGACGGGAGGAGCTGGTGGGCACCGCGCTGGCCGTCCGCGCCGAGGAAGCCGAGGCCGACGGCCGGCTGCGGCTGGAGGTGACCTTCCAGGATCCGAGACACGCCGTATGGGCGCTGTGGCAACTCGCCACGGGCGCGGAAGCCCTGGCCCCGCAGTGGTTGCGCGACTCCCTGCGCAAGCGCGCCGCCGCGATCGCCACCTGCTACGAAGTGGCGCCCTGAGACGGAAACCAACCGCGCCCCTTTCCTTGGCGTTACCCTTCCCTCGATCCGAAGATCACGAACCACGGGGGTGGTGGACGCATGCGATCACGATGGCGTAGTTGGACGGCCGTACTGGCCATGACATTTGCGGCGGGGTTCACGGCAGCGCCCGCACCCGCGCATACGGCGGATCCCGGCGATCCGCAGGCGAGTGCGGCGACGCGCGACGTGCGGGACTGGTTGACCCATCTGCCCAATCGGGCGCAGAACCGGGTGGTGGCGGGCCAGTTCGCCGGGTACAGCGGGAAGACGTTCTCGCTGACTCAGGTGGAGGAGCTGAAGGCACAGACCGGTGCGAACCCGGGGCTGCTGGGCTGTGACTACGGGCACGACGGGAACGCGATCGACCACGCCTGCAACGCGACGCTGAAGGATTGGTCGGCGGCCGGTGGTCTGGTCACCGTCAGTGCGCACCTGCCCAACCCCGATCAGCCCGACTGGAGTGGGCTGTTCACCAAGTTGCCCACCTTCGATCGGCTCACCGACCGCAGCACCCCCACCGGGCAGCGGTGGCACGCGGAACTGGATCGGGTGGCCGAGGGGCTGCGCGAACTCGCCGACGCGAATGTGCCGGTGCTGTTCCGGCCGCTGCACGAGATGAACGGCGACTCGTTCTGGTGGAGCGCGCAGGACCCGCAGACCTTCGCTGACGTGTGGCGGGACATGTACGCCTACCTGACCGACGTCAAGGGCCTGCACAACCTGCTGTGGGTGTACGCACCGGATTGCAGCTATGGCAACCGCTCGGGCTTCTACCCGGGCGGCGCGTATGTAGACGTGGTCGGCCTCGACTGTTACGTCCGCGAACCCGTCGCGGTCCAGGGCTACGACGAACTGGTGGCGCTGGGCAAGCCGTTCGCTTTTGCCGAGATCGGTCCGCGCAGCGGCCCCGGTGGCACGATCGAGACCCCGCTCGACTACGGGAAATGGATCGACGCGATCCGCACCCGATTCCCGGCCACCGCCTACTTCATGGCGTGGAACGACCAGTGGCGGCCGACCGCCAACATCGGCGCGGGCCGCTTGATGAACGACCCGTGGACGATCGTGCGCGGCGAGATCGCCACCGCCGCGCGCACCGAGGGCTCGCCCGCGCCGGTCGGTACGCCCGTCCCGCTCGCCGATTTCGAGACCGACACCCAGGGCTGGAACGGCTATCGGGTGCTCGCCGGGCCATGGTCGGTGACCGAATGGTCCGCCCAGGGCGGCCGATCCCTCAAGGCGGACATCGACCTCGCCGCGCCCGAGGCATACCTGAACCGGGTCGCGCCGCTGGACCTGAGCGGATACCGCGCACTGACCGCGACCGTGCGCACCGCCGAGTGGGGCAACCACGCGACCGGCACCACCGCCAAGTTCTACGTGCGCACCGGCGCCGGGACGACCTGGTACGACGGCGGCGCGATCCCGATCGGCCCGAACGGCGCCGTGCTGCGCCTGGACCTGAGTCGGGTCGCCGACCTCGGGGACGTGCGCGAGATGGGCGTACTGTTCACCTCCGCACCGGGCGCGAGCGGACGAACGGCGGTGTACGTGGACGACGTTGCCGCCATCGCACCGCCCGCGGCCTTGGCCGGCTTCGAATCCGGGACGGACGGCTGGACCGGATACCTGACCGCGACCGCGCCGGTGAGCACCGCCGACTGGGCGAGCGAGGGCGCCCGTTCGCTGCGCGCCGAGGTCGACCCGGCCGCACCCGAGGCGTACCTGAACCGGCGCGCGAGCCTGGACCTGACGGGCCGTCGGGTCCTCAGCGCAACGGTCCGGGCCGCCGCCGGCAGCGGCACCGCCAAGCTCTACGTCAAGGCCACGTCCTCGAACACCTGGTACGACGCGGGCGCCGTCCCGGTCGGTCCGGACCCCAGGACGCTCACGCTCAACCTGGCCGGGGTCGGATCGCCCCAGGACGTCCGCGAGATCGGCGTGCAATTCGAGCGCCGCGGCGGACCGGGCCAGGGCTTCGTGTTCGTCGACGAAGTCACGGTGCGCTGACCGGGCGCAGAGCGCGGCACACCCACCGAGGTGGCGGCGCGCTGTCCGGGGCGTCGAGCGGTACTCGCGGCGGGTTCACGGCCCGCTGACCGGGCGCCGAACGGCGCCGCTCGAATCCCGCGACGTCCGCGACGGCTTGGTCGGCCACGGGCGTGAAGCCTCCTCGAATGCCGCGAATCGCCGAGGCGCGGCACCGGAGGACGCGCCCCGGACGGCCAAGATGCGCCGGTCGGGGCCCGTTTCGGGAGTCCGGTCGGGGGCGGCCGAAATCGACGCGCCTTCGGTCTTCGTGTCGCGCTCGTGCGATCCACGATGCCGCCGGCGTGCCACCCGCCACCCCGTCGCCGTCAAGGTCGCGTTCGGATTCGGCGCGAACGCGTATGTGTGGCATACGGGTTCCGCTCGCCGATCGTCGCGCCGCCTAGCGTCGAAGGCATGCGGGGGAGCAACGGCAGCAACGGCACAGCGGGCAACAGTGGTTCGGCATGGGCGAGATGGCGGGCGCGAGGCGATGCCTCACCCGGCGCGGGGTGGTTGCCGCGTCTGGGTACGCCGGCCTCGCTTCGGTTGCTCGTCGCCCTGACGGCCGTGCTCCTCGCCGCCTATCTGGCCGTGCTGCTCGCGGCCGTCTCGGCCGCGGACGACGGGCTGCGCGTGGTCGGCCACGACGCCGGACCCCGGGTGGTGTCCGCGAACGCGTTGCACGGGGCGCTGACCGGGATGGATGCCGACCTGGCGAACACGGTCCTGGTCGGAGACGAGCGGGGCTTGGGTTTCGACCGCGAGCAGGCGGCGGCCCACTACGCGGCCGATCGCAAGGCACTCGGTGAAGCGATCGAGGAGACCGGAGCCGGTCTCGACACCATCGATGCCCGGCGCACCCTCGGCGACCTGATCGACAAGGTCGGGGTGTACGACAACCTGGCAGGCCAGGTGACGCTGCTCGACCGTCAGTCGGACGCCCGGGCCCTGACCGACGTCTCGCCGGCTCTCCCGCTGCTGCGCCAGGCGACCGACCTGATGCGGGGCACCCTGCTGCCCGAGGCCGATCGGCTTTCCGCGGCGAACGCGCGAGCGGTCGAGGCGACTTACGCGGACACCTACGGTCGGGCACGCGGCCTGGGCCGATGGTCGCTACCGCTCGGCCTGGTGCCGGTGGTCGTGTTGGTCGGTGGGCAGCTGTTCCTGGCCCGCCGGACCCGCCGGGTGTTCAGTCCCTGGCTGCTGGTCGCGACCGCCCTGGGCGCGGCGCTGGTGTGGACGGGGACCGGTACGGCGTTGTCGGCGGCGGAACATCTGCGGGTGGCCAAGAAGGACGCCTTCGACTCGGTGCTCGCGCTCACCCGGGCGAACGCGCTGGCGCAGGAGGCCAACGGCGACGAGAGCCGTTTCCTGGTCGACCGCGCCCGGGCGGCCGACGCCGAAAACGCGTTCGCCGCGAAGTCCCGGGAACTGGCCGCGTTCGACGGCGTGGGGCCCACCGGCTACGCCGAGGCGTTGCGGGTCGCCGTCACCGGCTTCCTGGGCTTCGCGGCGGGCGTGGAGGTGCCGTTCGGTGGGGAGTTCGGCCGGGAATTTCGCAACGTCACCTTCACCGGCGAACGGGCGGCGGCCGAGGAGGTGCTGCGCTGGTACGCCCGATACCAGCAATACGACCGGCAGATGCGGGAGATGGTCGCCCGAGGCGACGTCCGCGGTGCCGTCGATTTCACCACGAGCTATCGGGAGAACGCCTCCAACTGGTCCTTCGAGCACCTGATCAAGGCGCTGGACGCGGTCACGGCGATCAACCGCGCGCACATGGACGCCGAGGCCGAGGCCGGCCTCGACGAGCTGAACGGCCGAGGTCTGCTCTCCGGCCTCCTGGCCCTGTCGGTATCGGCCCTGGTATGGCTGGGGGTTCGCCCGAGGCTGGCCGAGTATCGCACGGGCGGGGCGGCAGGCCGTCGGTCGTTGCCCCGCCGTCCCGCCCGCCCCGGCCCCATCGCCGGAGCGGACGTGCGGTCGAAGCCCGCCGCCCCGCATCCGGCTTCGCCGAAGCCTGCCGTGCCTGCCGTGCCTGCCGGTGTGGCACGCGCACGACGTTGACGCCGGCCGGCACCGCGCGGGTGACCCCGCGTCACGCGACGGTGCCGGCTCGGGCGTCCGGGCCTCAGATCTGGCAGGCGATCTCGTCCGCGGCCCGCTCGCCGGAGGCCACCGCCGCGTTCAGGGTGGAGTTGTCCACGTCGGTGTGCTCGCCCGCGAAGTGGATTCGGCCCTCCTGGACGCCCTCGTAGCCGGCGATCGAGGTGTACTGGCCGACCCGGTAGTAGTGGTAGGCGCCCAGTGACCAGGGATCGAGCGACCAATGGTCCTCGTACGCCTTGCCGTTGTACGCCGCCGTGGTGCCCGGGAACAGATGCTCGATCTGTCCGTGGAACCATTGCACGTCGGCGGCCGGTGCCGGGCCGTGCGCCGCCCCGGTGAGGGTGTTCCGGGCGGTGTTGCCGCCGGGGAAGTTCACCAGCAGGGCCGGCGCGCCGTTCTCGCCCAGGTGCACCGAACCGTCCCAGGCGGTCTGATAGCCGGCCGGGCCGGTGTTGCTGATGCCGTTGCCGCCGACGGCGGGCCAGGTCTTTCGGGTGAGCTGGGTGACGATCTTCGCGTTCTGGCCCATGCCCTGCTCGCGGATCGCCTTGAGCTTGAGCGCGGACAGGCTCGCCCCGGACAGGTCGACGTTGCGCAGCGTGCTGAACGGCAGGGCCAACACCACGTGGTCGGCGGTGACCGAGACCGTGCCGCCGGCGTGGTCGAACGTACAGGTGTAGCTGCCGTTGGTGTTCCGCCGCAGCGCGACCAGTCGATGGCCCGGTTTGACGGCGCCGGCCGGGAGTTCCCCGACCATACCGCTGACCAACTGGTCGTTCCCGCCGATGAGATGGTACTTCTCGTCGAAGCCGCCGCCGCCGAAGATTTCGGAGGAGCCGAGGAAGCCGATCAGGCCCATCGCCGAACAGTCGCCCGGCTCGCCGCCCGATTGCAGTTGCAGCGACTGGATCAGTTGGCCGAGCCGGGAGCCGGCCGGCAACCCGATCTCCGCGAGGTAGTCCAGGGCGGACATCCGGTCGAGCCGACGCGCCTCGGCGGTGAAGTTGTTGTAGCGAGGTGTCCCGGCAGCGGCGTAGGAGGCGCTGAACGCGCTGTAGGCGTGCGCGACCCAGTCGTCCTGCTGGGCGGCGCCGTCGTACCCGGCGCCGTCGATCCAGGCCTTGTAGTCCCCGGTGGCCAGCGCGCCGCCGGCCGCGATCTCCTTGTTCAGACCCAGTCGGCGGGAGAGGGCGAGGATCTCGGTGTCGGTGGAACTGATGAACGCGCCGCCGTGCTCGTGTACTTGGCCGCCGGCGAAGTAGCCACGCAGGGACCGACATCGGCCGCCCAGATGAGTGTCGGCGGCCTCGTACACGGTCGCGGCGATGGGGGTACGGCCCGTCCAGAGTCGGTGTGCGCAGCGCAGTCCGGCCAGACCCGCGCCGACCACGACGATGCGCGGCGCGACGGTCGGCGTGGCCGCCGAGGCGCGTGAGGGCGCGAGCAG
>NZ_JBEXCV010000168.1:0-17736 GCF_040605455.1 Embleya sp. NPDC005575
CGGGCCGCCGGTCGCGGCCATCGCACCGCGCGGCGTGACCGGCCCGGCCAGCGCGGCCTTGCCCACCGCCCGCGCCACCACCCGACGGTCGCCCACCACGCGCGCGGCGGCCTCGTCCGCGCAGCGCTCCAGGGCGTACCCGATCGCCGTGCGCATCGGCCGCAGGAGCGGGTGAGCGCACATCGCCAACGTCGCCACCAGCAGCACCCGATCGTGCCGGCCGCTCAGATGCGCCCGCTCGTGGGCCAACAGCGCCCGTCGCTCGTCCGCGTCCAGCCGCGCCAGCATCGACGCCGAGACCACGATCCGAGGCCGACGCCCGGGCAGCGCGAACGCGGTCGGCGATCCGGTGGGCAGCACGGTCAACTCCGTATCGCCCGCCGCCGCGACCCCCGCGCGCAGCACCGCGAGCGCGCGTCGCCGACGCCACAGCACGACCGCCGCGCACACCAGGGCCGAGGTCAGCGCCGCGCTCGCCAGCGAGCCGATCACCTGCACATTGGGAATCGAGGCCCGCACCTGCGGGTCCGACCAGTGGTCGGGCAGCGGTACGCCCGGGAGTTGCGCCGTGCCCACCACGGTCAGCAGGCCCAGGCTGATGGTCGCGCACAGCGCCAGCACCGAGGTCAGCACGGTGAGCAGACCCACCACGCGGCGCGGCGCGAGATGGTCGGCCGCGAGCCGGGCCACGGGTACCGCGGTTATCGGCAGCAGCAGCGGCAGGTAGACGATCCAACGCACGCGACTACGACCCGCCCTCTTCCAACAGCCGGCGCAGCAGCGCCTCGTCGTCGGTGGACAGGTCGGAGACGAACCGCGCCAGCACCGCCTGCCGGTCACCCTCCTTGTCCAGCACCTGCCGCATCCGCCGCGCGGCGAGCCCGGCCTCGTCGTACACCGGCGCGTACACGTACGAGCGGCCCGATCGGGTGCGCTGGAGCACGCCCTTGTCGTGCAGGCGGGACAGGATGGTCACCACCGTCGTGTAGGCCAGCTCACCGGACAGCTGCTCCTGGACCGCGCCCGCGCCCATGGCCGTCGGCGACGTCCACAGCAGCGACAGGATCTCGGACTCCAACTCGCCGGGGCCACGCCGCGCGGGCGGTCCGCCTGCTCTGCTTTCGGTCACTTCGGCCTCCGGTGGATGGGCACAACGCCCCGGCAGCCTAAACGGTCGTGTTTCGGGATCGGCGTCACGTACCCGCTCCGCCGGCCCGCGGCGTCGGTGCGCAGCCGCCCGCCGCGGGCGCGGATTCGGGCGCGGCGGGCGATGGTGCGCGACCACTCGCGAGGCTCACCGCCGAGCCGGTGCACACGCCGGTCCGACCGGCGTCAGGCCGCGGTGACCAGCGGATTCCGAGAACTCTCGGCCGAACCGCTCCCGGCCGGCGCGCCGGCGCGGCCCACCCGGATCGCACAACCCTGCGCGCGAAGCGCGTCGACCAGGACGTCGTGCCGACGGCCGCGCCCCCGGGCCGGGTCGGCGGCGGCCGGGAGCAGTACGGCCACCCGCCGCTCGGGCAACCCGCCGACGAACGTCGCCGGCGCCTCGACGAACCGATCGCGCTCGTCGTACACCACGCTCAACGGCGCATCCACGCCGGACGCATCCCACGCGGCCACCAACGCGTCCCGCGCGACCTGTTGGCCGGCCCGCGTGACGTGCACGGCGATCGCCCGACCGGCCATCGTCCGCGCGGTGGACAGCGCGGCGACGGCGGCGTCCATCCGCAGGATCGGCACCACGACGGCCTGCGGACCGCCCTCGACCCGGCGCGCGTCGGCCCGGCGAATCGTGGCGGTGCGGCGGATTCCGGTGACCCGACGAATTGCGGTGACCCGACGAATTGCGGCGAACATGGCGGCCTCCTTTCGACCGCTTCCAGCCTCACCCCGAATCCGGTCACCCGGCCCACCCGTTGACGCGCTCTTGGCGTTCGCCCCGCCGATCCGAGCGAGTCCCTTACCCGGACCACCCCGGCCCGGCGACCGCACCGCCGGGCACGTACGGGCTCAGCGACCAGGCGTTGTCACCGCCCCACACCACGTGCTCGACCACCGCGACCCGGGCGCCGGTGTCGGTCCGCACGGCGGTGAGCAGCACCCGGTACACCCCGTAGAACTCCCGCTCCCGAGAAATCCCCACGTCGGACCACCCCTGACCCCCGAAAACCGCGACACGTACGGCCGCGTCGGTGCGCGCCTGATGCGAATGCAACCTGCCACGCAGACCGTCCGTGTCCCGCGCGTTGAGCAGCCCGACATAGCGCCGCAGGTACGGATCGATGCCGCCCTCGTCGGGCGGCCGCCGCGGCTCGTGCAGGCATACCACCAGGCCGATGAAGGTACCGAGCAGGGCGAGCGTGACCAGGACGGCCCGGCGGGTCGAACGCGGCGGGACGGAGACGGGGACGGTGTCGAGGCGTAGGTGCACGTGGACTCACTCCAAAGGCAACACATTCGTGCGGAGGAACATCCCGAGCCCGACTTGGCCGAGCCTTCCCTTGTCGGCACGCACGATCGGGGCCGGATGGTTCCGCCGCGCGACGCATGCCGGCCACGCGCTCCGTCGCGAGTGGCGACGGCCGACGGACCGCGCCCGGCCCGGCCGGGATGCCGAGCGCGCATGACCCGAGCACAGCCAACGGCCGCGTAGCGGACGCGCAACCCGTCGCGGAGCGAGCGGCGAATGCGGCTGCGGAGCAGACGTGCATCAGGCGCACCCCTGCTGGGCCGGTCATGCGAACGGGCCTCGGCCGTTTTGGGGTTGGTCGACATGCGCAAGCTCGGGCCGGCCGCCGACCCCGGGGCGGGTTACTCGTCCGTTGCAGCTTGGGCCGGCCGCCAACCAACCGCCCGCCGGCCAACCGTCCGCCCCGCCCCGCCCCACCTCACCCCTGTCCGGGACCCGGCATGACCGGCGTTCGCCCGGAGCGACCGGTCAGGGGGATCCTCACGCACCATTCACAACAAACTCGCCCAATTCGCGAAGCGAGCCTAAGCCGCAGCCGGGACGCGGCCCCGGGTCGTCCGTGTGTCGTTGCCAAGGGATGCACTCCAGGCGATGTGGCCGAGATCGCGGCCACTGCGGGAGACCACGTGTCCGGCTCGGAGCACGATCCGGTCCTGTGGGCGGGTCTGCAACGCCTCGGCGAGGGTTCGGGCGCGGACCGCGAACAGGTCGGCTGCGGCGCCCGGTTCGAGGCCGCCGGGCTCCAGGCCCAAGACGTTTCGGGCGTGCTCGGCCACCGCGGCCCAGGCCTGGGCGGGGGGCAGCCCGGTGGCGGCGGCCGTGGCCAGTGGGTCGGCCAGGCCCATGGGATGCCCGGCGGTGCGCAGGTGGTCGCCGCCGGCTGCGACGGTGACGCCCGCCGCGACCAGTTCGCGGATCGGCAGTCCGCAGCCACGCTCCGAGGGCAGCGCCACGACCCGCATGCCGGATGCGGCGATCGTCTCGCCGACCCGCCCGAGCGCGGACGGCGCGAGCCGGTTCAGGCCGGCCAGGTGACTGGCCGTCACCGGTCGGTCGAAGCCCGACGCGCGCAGCAGCCGGGCCAGGTCGCCGACCGCGAGCAGGCGCGGGTCGAAGCCGTCGTCCAGGTGCAGGTCCAGCGCCACCTCGGCCCGGTCCGCGAGCCGCAACAGTCGTCGGGTCTCCTGCCGGAAGTCCGGCGCGAACCTCGGCTGCCCGCCGATCACCCGCGCGCCCGCACTCACCGCGTCCACGATGGTGCGGTCGGTCGTCCCCGGCACCGGGACCGCGACGATCTGCAGGTCGAGCACCCGATGGAACTCGGCGCGCAGTTCGGCCATCACCTCTACCGCGCGCAGTGGCGTACGACCCTCGCCGATGTCCAGGTGCGTTCGCACAGCGGTCACCCCGTGCCCGGCCAGCGTGCGCAACGCCTCACGCGAGCGCCGCCGCAGGTCGCCGGGACGGTAGTGCGCGGGCCGGACCAGCCAGGATCGCCACGCGCCATCGCGTCCGTCCGGGTCCGAGCCCACCGGCTCCCAGGTCAGCGCACGATCGAGGTGTACGTGCGGCTCGGCAGATGCCGGCAGCAGCAGGTAGCCGGTCAGGTCCAGGCCGGCGCAGGCACCTCGGCCCAGCCGACCCGGCTCGCGCAGCATGCTGATGCGACCCTTGCGCAGCACCACGTCGCGCGTACGCCCATCCGGCAGCGTGGCGCCGAACAAGGTGATCCTGTCGCTCATCGCTACCCCCTGGGACTCGAATCCCGCAGACCGGGGCCGGCCGTCGCGGGCCTGGTACCGCATCGCCGTGCCGCCCCGCCCCACTGTGGCCGGGCGCTGTTGCGCCGGCGTTTCGGCGTCGTTACGGACCGCCCTTCGCGGGCGAAACGGGTACGTAACGCGACCGATGTCGACCGGCAACGGCGAACCCGTACAACCGTCCCCATGACCATCACCGAGGCGCCCCCCGTCGCCGTACCGGGGGCCGGCGGCGCCGACACACCTGCCGTCCCGGCCCGGCACCGTTCTGTGCGGTTGGCTGCCCGGATCCCGGGACCGCCCCGTGCTGCTCGCCGACTCGGGCGAGACGCCTACCGTGGACACGGTGTCGCACGAGGGTCTGCTCGGCGAACAGGGCCGTGACCCGTGGCCTTCTTCGGCCGGGCCCGCCACATGGGCGGCGCCGATCGGCGATATCGAGCGGTTCCGCGGAATGCCCGGGCGATAGCGTTTCGGGATGAGCACTCCTTCCGCGACCGAGCCGATCGACGCGGCCAACGCTCCCGACGCGACCGACGCGACCGGGCCCTGGCCCCGGACGGCTGCCGAGGCGTTGGCCGTGCAGGATCGGTTGCGGCCGTCGGTGGACACCGTCGGGCCCGGGCCGGGGCCGGCGGATGTGCGATTCGTGGCCGGGTTGGACGTGGCCTACGCCGAGGACTCGGACGAACTGGCCGCCGCCGTGGTGGTGTTGGACGCTCGTACGCACGCGGTGGTGGAGCGGTCCGTGGCGCATGGCGTGGCGACCTTTCCGTATGTGCCCGGCCTGTTCGCCTTCCGCGAGGTTCCGGCGTTGTTGGCCGCGCTCGAACAGCTCGACACCGCGCCGGACCTGCTCGTCTGTGACGGTCAGGGCCTGGCCCATCCGCGCCGGTTCGGGCTGGCCTGCCACCTCGGCGTGCTGACCGGGCTGCCGGCCGTCGGGGTCGGCAAGACGCCCTTCGTCGGCGCGTACGAGACGCCGGGGGAGAAGCGGGGCGATGCGGCCGACCTGGTGTACGAAGGGGACGTGGTCGGCCGCGCGTTGCGCACCCGCGATGCGATCAAGCCGGTGTTCGTGTCGATCGGCCACGGCGTCGACCTGGACACGGCCTGCGCACACGTGCTGGCCCTCACCCCGCGCTACCGCCTCCCGGAAACCACCCGCCAGGCCGACCAGACCTGCCGCCAGGCGCTGAAGACCCACCGGGAAACCACTCGGCCGTAGCCCGCCCGCCTGACGCCGGACCGCGCCGGACTCGCGCCGCCCGAAACCCCCACGCCGCCCGAGCCCCGTGCCGCCCATCCCTCGGACACGCGAAAGAGCCCCCGAACCACCTGCGCAAGGCGGTTCGGGGGCTCCTCGGTCACCGGCTCCCCAAGGGGGGAGGATGGAGAGCCGGCTGCTCTATGGGTGGATCATCCGGTGCGGATCAGTCCGTGGCGATCGCTCGCAGGACGTTCATCCGCGCCGCCCGGAAGGCCGGCATCACGGCGGCCAGCAGGCCGACCACCGCTGCGGCGATCACGATTCCGATCACAGTGCCCCACGGGATCTCCAGGACGTCCAAGCCCTGCTTGGCCAGCAGGCGCTGGGCCCCGATGCCCCACGCCATGCCGAGCGCGAGCCCGACCAGGGCGCCGAACACCGCGATCACCATGGACTCCAGGCGGATCATCCGGCGGATCTGCCGGCGCGAGGCGCCGATCGCCCGCATCAGGCCGATCTCCCTGGTGCGCTCGACCACCGACAGCGCCAGCGTGTTGATCACACCCAGGATCGAGATGATGATCGCCAGGCCGAGCAGACCGTAGATCAGGTACAGGAACGTGTCGATCTGCTTGCCGATCAGTTCCTTGTAGTCGCTCTGGTCGCGGGCCTGGACCTGCGGGAAGGGATCGAGCGACGACTTGAGCGCGGCGCCGACCTTCGTCGCGTCCTGACTCTTGGCCGCGTTGATGCTCACGCTCTGGTACTGCACGTTCGGGACGAACTGCTTCATGATCGTGTTCGGGATCACGAGCGTTTCGCCGAAACCGATCACATCGTCGGACTTCTTGCGGATCGCGCCGACCTCGACAGTGGTCTTCTGCTCCTTCGGGAAGGCGATCTCGATCTTGCCGCCGATGCCGAGGTGGTGATCCTTGGCGAAGTTCTCGCCGATGACCGCCTTGCCCGCCGCGATGGCCGCGTCGCCGCTGCCCTGGAGGTAGACGGTCTTGAACGTGCCGTCCATGCCCGGGTCCGAGCCGAGGACGAAGTCCTTCTTGGACTTGCCGTCCGCGGTGATCGTCGCGTTGCTCAGGGTCGTGGCGACCACATCGCCGACGCCGGGGGTCTTGCGCACCGCCTGGACGATGGTCTCGGGGAAGGTCCCGGTCAGCGACTGGACGGTGTAGTCGGCACCCAGGGACTTGTCGATCTGCTTGTCGAACGAGGCCGACATCGACGAGGCCGCGACCGCCATACCACTGACCAGCGCGACGCCGATCATGATCGCCGACGCGGTGGCACCGGTACGACGCGGGTTGCGCAGTGCGTTCTCCCGGCTGAGCCGGCCCATCGAGCCGAACAGCTTCGGGTACCAGGAGGCCAGCGCCGGGACCACGGTGCGGGCCAGGAGCGGCGCCAGCACGATGAAGCCGAGCAGCGTGAACAGCACGCCCAGGCCGAGGAATCCGCCGCCCTGTGCGCCATTCTCCGCGGTGGCCCCCGCGACCAGCGCGAGCGCCCCCAGGGCGAACAGCACCGCGCCGATGATCGAGCGGGTCTTGATCGACTTCTGCGGCGGCGCACCCGCCTCGCGCAGGGCCGCCATCGGGGCGACCTTGCCCGCGCGGCGGGCCGGCACGTACGCGGCGATGACAGTGACGATCACACCGACCAGGTAGGCCACGATCGGGGTGGAGGTCTTGATCACCAGGGACGTGCCCTTGAGGTTGATCCCGACCGCGCTGATCAGCGCCTTGAGTCCGACGGCCAGGCCGAGGCCGGCCAGCAGGCCGAGCGTCGAGCCGACCACGCCCAGCAGGACCGCCTCGAGCAGCACCGAGCGGTTCACGTCCGCTCGGCTCGCGCCGATCGCCCGCATCAGGCCCAACTCACGGGTGCGCTGGGCGACCAGCATCGAGAAGGTGTTGAAGATCAGGAAGACGCCGACCAGCACGGCGACACCGGCGAAGCCGAGCATCGCGTACTTCATCACGTTCAGGAAGCCGCTCAGCTGGTCGTTGGCGTCCTTGGCGGACTCCGCGGCCGTCTGGACCTCGAAGTTCTTCGGGTCGTTGAGCAGCTGCTGCACGCGCTGCTTGAGGTCCTTGTCGCCGATCCCGTTCGCGGCGGTCACCGACACCGAGGTGACGAGGTTCGGGTCGCCGAGCAGCCGCTGCGAGGCGGTCGCGTTGTCGAACGAGAGCAGGGCCGCGCCGGGGTTGGTGGTGGTGAAGGTCACGATGCCGCTGACCTTGACCGGGAACTCGCCGTTCGGCGCGATCACCCGCAGCTCGTCACCGATCTTGACGTGCTTCTTCTTCGCCGTGTCCGAGTCGATCATCACCTCGGCCGGGCCCTTGGGCGCGGCACCGCTGGTGATCTTGACCGGGGTCCGGTCGGTCTCGAACCAGTTCGTGGCGATCGTCGGCGCGCCCGAGGACGGGCCGACCGACTTGTTGTGCTTGTCGACCACCGTGAGCGACTCGAGGTTGACGTTGCCGTGCGCCTCCTTGACGCCGTCCACCTTGGCGATCTTGTCGATCAGCGATCGCTGGAGTGTGGGCGTCTCGCCGGTGACCGCGAGGTCGTTCTTGTCGAACTCGGACTTGGGCTTGACCGAGACGTCCGACGCCGTGGACTTGAACAGGTCGTCGAAGGTCTTGGTGATCGTGTCGGTGAATACCAGGGTGCCGGAGACGAACGCGACCGACAGCAGCACTGCCAGGGCGGACAGCACCATTCGCCCCTTGTGGGCGAGGAAGCTGCGGAACGTGGCTTTCAACATGGTGGGGGACTCTCCGCCTGTTTCAGCTGGTCCGGGCGCCGTCGAAGCGCTTCATGCGCTCCAGGACGGCGTCGGACGTGGGACGCAGCATTTCGTCGACGATTCGACCGTCTGCCAGGAACAGGACCCGATCCGCGTAGGACGCCGCGTTCGGGTCGTGGGTGACCATCACGATGGTCTGACCGAGCTCGTTGACACTGCGCCGCAGGAAGGCCAGCACCTCGGCGCCGGAGCGCGAGTCGAGGTTGCCGGTCGGCTCGTCACCGAAGATGATCTCGGGCCGGCTGGCCAGCGCGCGGGCGCACGCGACGCGCTGCTGCTGACCACCGGAGAGCTCGCTCGGGCGGTGCTTGAGCCGGTCGCGCAGGCCGACGGTCTCGATCACGGTGTCCAGCCAGGCCTTGTCCGGCTTGCGGCCCGCGATGTCCATCGGCAGCGTGATGTTCTCCAGCGCGGTCAGCGTGGGGAGCAGGTTGAACGCCTGGAAGATGAAGCCGATGTTGTCGCGGCGAAGCTTGGTGAGCGCCTTGTCCTTGAGGCTGGTGATTTCGGTGTCGCCGATCCAGCTCTTGCCGCTGCTCACCGAGTCGAGACCGGCGAGGCAGTGCATCAGGGTCGACTTGCCGGAGCCGGAGGGGCCCATGATCGCGGTGAACTGACCGCGACCGATCTGGACGTCCACGCTGTCGAGAGCGACGACTCGGGTCTCGCCTTCGCCATACGCCTTGGTGAGCTGCTGCGCGCGGGCGGCGATGGTGCCCCTGGAGTCCGCGTCGGTCATGGCAGCCGTGGCCGTAGTCACGAGTCTGTCCCCCAGTTGAGGTGGTAACGGTGGCGCTCCGCGTTTTGCAGTGCACAGGATCACCGTAGGGGGGATGAGGGCCCGGCGAATCCTCTCGAAGGACAGATCCCGTCGTCCTACGCAGGGAGGATCCCGGGTACGCCGAACGACCCTTCCCCCTAGGGGAGCCCCGTACCAGTGAGGTATGTCTCGAAGCGGAGTCGACGACTCGTCACGCTCCGTCCACCTCGCCCGTACCAACGATCCGCATCCGCCCGGGGGTTCCCGAAATGTCGTCGCCGACGCCGGCGCACCCCGAGAGGGGGGTGCCGTCAGTCTTGCGAGGGACCTTCCGTGGGCGTGTGGTTGGCCACGATCGCCGCGCCGACTTCGGCCAGGGCGCGGCGCAGACTCGGCGGGGACACGGCCTCCACATGCGCGCCCAGCGCGGTCAGTTGGTCCACCCCGATCTCCTCGGACTCGGTGCGCAGTCGCAGTTCGCGCCAACCGGCCGGGTCCGGCGGTCCGGCCGAGGCGAGCGCGTCCGCGGCGACCACCGGGCCGAAGACTCGCGGCAATTGGCGTAATCCGAACGGTGATACCCGGATCACGCAGGCCGACCGCATCAGCGAGCGGGCGAAATCGTCGTTGCTGTGGGCCCACCACGCGCTCAGGTCGAAGCCGTCGGGCCGCCCGAAGCGCTCGGGCCGGGTGCTCGCGGCCACCACTCGGGACACCCGGTAGCTGCGGATGTCGGTGCGGTGGCGGGCGACCAGGTACCAGACGCCCGCCTTGAGGACCAGGCCGAGCGGGTCCAGCCGGCGGGCCACCTCGCGGTCGCGGCGCGAGTAGCGCAGGTCGAGCCGGCGACCCGTCCACACGGCACTCGCGATCTCGGTCAGGCACGGGACGTCCTCGTCGTGCTGGAACCAGCCCGGCGCGTCCAGGTGGAAGCGCTGCCGGACCCGACCCGCACGGGTGCGCAGGTCGGCGGGCAACGTGGCCATCACCTTGGTCTGCGCCGCGACGAGCACGGTGTCCAGGCCCAGCGCGTCGGCGGCGTGCGGCGCGCCGGACAGGAACAGCGCGGCCGCCTCGTCGCCGGTGAGCCCGTCCAGCCTGGTCCGCCAGCCCTCGACCAGCCGGATCCCGCCATGCGGCCCGGTCTCGGTCCACAGCGGTACGCCTGACGCCTGGAGCGCGGCGACGTCGCGGTAGACGGTGCGGACCGACACCTCCAGCTCGGCCGCCAGTTCGGCGGCGGTCGCCCCGCCGGGTCGGTTCTGTAGGTGGAGCAGGAGCGCCACCAGTCGGCCGGATCGCATGACACGAAACTAGCTCGGAATCCCTGCCAACGGTTGTCAGGGATGGCGGTGCAGGATCTGCGTATGACGAGTTGGGCGGAGTTCGAGAAGGACGAGCCGGAGTTCGCGGCGACGGTGCGCGAGCGTTTCGGGATGTACAAGCACCACGTGCTGGGCACGGTGCGGCGGGACGGCGCGCCTCGGTTGAGCGGGCTGGAGGCGGACTTCCGGTTCGAGCAGATGTGGCTCGGCATGATGCCGAGCTCGATGAAGGCGCGGGATCTGCTGCGTGACCCACGATTCTCGATCTTCGCGAACCCGGGGGAGGGCGCCGAGATGACGCACGGCGACGTGCGGGTGAGCGGGCGGGCGATCGAGGTCGTGGACGAAGCGGTCAAGGGTCGGTATGCGGCCGAGACGAGTGCGCCGGAGCCGTTTCATCTGTTTCGGGTGGAACTGGACGAGGTGACTCGGACGGGGGTCGAGGGGGAGGAGGTGGTCATCCGGGTCTGGCGACCGGGCGCTCCCGTACGCACGATTCGGCGGGGGAACGACGCTGCGTCTGTTGCGCCTGCGCGCGAGGGGGGTTGAGGCGAGTTGGCCTCAAACGCCGGCCGGGCTTGATTGGTTTCGGCTGACGGTGGGCGTTGATTTGGCTGGGTTGGCCTCAAGCGCCGGCCGGGCTGAAGTGGCCTCACGTGCCGGCCGGGCCGGGTGGCTTCAAGTGCCGGCCGGGCTGGGTGGCCTCACGTGCTGGGCGGGTGGGGTCAGGTTGGGTTGGGTGGGTTTTGGGTGGGGTGTTCCTGGAGTGTGGGGGGAATCAGGCCGTGGCCTCGGTGGAGGGGGAGTTCTCGGGTGATGGCGATGTTGGTGAGGAAGGGACGGTCATGACTGGCCACCAGGAGGGCTCCTCGGTAGGCGTTGAGGGCCTGTTCGAGTTGGTGGACCGAGGCCAGGTCCAGGTTGTTGGTGGGCTCGTCGAGGATCAGTAGGTGTGGCGGCGGGTCGGCGGACAGGAGTGCGGCCAGGACCGCGCGGAAACGTTCGCCGCCGGAGAGGGTGTCCACCCGTTGTTCGGGGCGGTTGCCCTTGAAGAGGAAGCGGGCGAGTCGGCCGCGCAGTTCCGCGTCCGTCGCCGAAGGCGCGAAGCGGCGCACGTTGGCCAGGACGCTCGCGTCCTCGTCCAGTACGTCCAGCCGCTGTGGCAGATGGCGCACGCCCTCGACGCCGATCCGCACGGTGCCCTCGGCCGGTTGCTCCGCACCGGTGAGCAGCCGAAGCAGCGTGGTCTTGCCCGAGCCGTTGTCGCCGGTCAGCGCGATGCGTTCGGGGCCGCGCACGATCAGGTCCAGGCCGTTTGGCCCGTACAGCCCGTCCGCGGTGTTCAGGCCCTCGGCCACGAGCACCGTGCGCCCGGCGGGTACCTCGGTCTCGGGCAACTCGATCCGGATCTCCTTGTCCTCGCGCACCGCGTCCCTGGCCTCGGACAACCGCGTGCGGGCATCGTCGAGCCGGCCCTCGTGGGTGCCCTTGAGCTTGCCGGCGGAGACCTCGGCGGCCCGCTTCAGGTTGCCCGCGACGATCCTGGGCACGCCGCCTTCCAACTGGGCCTTGCGGCCGGTCCGGACCCGGCGGGCCAGTCGTACCTGGGCCTCGGCCAACTCCCGCTTCTGTTTGCGCAGGTCGGTCTGTGCGGTGCGGACCAGCCGCTCGGCGGTCGCGCGCTCCTGCTCCAGGACCTCCAGATACGCGCTCAGATTTCCGCCGTAGGTGCGGGCCCGGTCCGGGAGCAACTCGACGATCCGGTCCACCAGGTCGAGCAGCACTCGGTCGTGGCTGACCACGAGGAGTACGCCCGGATACCCCCGCACCGCGTCGTACAGCCGCTCGCGTGCGGACGCGTCGAGGTTGTTGGTCGGCTCGTCCAGGAGCAGTACGTCGGGACGACGCAGCAGCAGCGCGGCGAGTCCGAGCAGTACCGACTCGCCGCCGGACAGCGTGCCGATCGTGCGGTCGAGATCGACGTGCGGCAGCCCGAGTCGGTCCAGTTGGGCCCGGGCGCGTTCCTCGACGTCCCAGTCGTCGCCGACCGCGTCGAAGTGCCGGACGTCCGTGTCGCCGGTCTCGATCGCCAGCAGAGCGGCGCGCGTTTCGGCGATGCCCAGTACGTCGTCGACGCGACGGGCCGCGTCGAGCGGGAGGTGCTGCGGCAGGTAGCCGAGGTCGCCGCCGACGGTGATCGACCCGGAGGAGGGCCGCAGGATTCCGGCGATCAGTTTGAGCAGGGTCGACTTGCCCGCGCCGTTGACCCCGACCAGGCCGGTTCGGCCGTTGCCGATGGCGAGATCGAGGCCGGTGCACACCGGGGTTCCGTCGGGCCAGTCGAAGGACAGGTCGGCACAAACGATCGCGGGTGCGGTCGGAAAAGACATGGGGTGGCTCCCGGGGACGCGTGGTGAACGGATCGCGTGGGACACCGCGCGGCGGGATCGGAAGGGGCCGGACATGAAGAAATCGTCCGGGACGGCCACACCGAGGTCGAGAACGCGACCGCGAGCACACAGGGCTCAAGCGGCGCGATGTCCTGACCTCAGATGCGCAACGGACCATCCAGACGGACGACAATGTGACCGCTCCAGGCTAACCCCCGGCCGCTGCGGATCTCAAACGGTTTTCCCGTCCGGTGGCGCGACCTGCTGCGGATCGGTGTCCGCGCGGGTCGGATGCACGGCCTTGTCCGAGGCTTCGGCCGAGCCGGTCGGGCGATTCGGGCGGTACGCGCACGTGGCCGTGCCGACCGGCAGCGCGAGCGGCGCGGCGGGGTGGCACGAGGGTGTTTTTCGCGTCCCGAAGCGTTTCGTGCACCGAGGCTCCCGTCGGATCGGGGGTTGGCCTCAAACGCCGGCCGGGCTGGATGACCCGGCCTTCGGCCGAGGTGGCCTCAAGCGCCGGCCGGGCTGTTTGGCCTCAAGCGCCGGCCGGGCTATCCATAGCCCGTTCGGTGTGTGCACACCTCGGTTGGTCGGTGAGCGCGATTCGTGGCCGCCGGGTGGGTGTATCGGTTCACCCCATGCGGTGATCATGTTCCTTCGCGCGCTCGGCGTGCCCCCGACGGTGGCGGCGGGCGATCTAACCTGCTTTCGATTTCCCTGTATTTTCGATCATTTGGGGCATTCGTGCGAGGTTCCCGCGGCGCGGCTGTAATCGTCCTGGTGATGGCGGTGGTCGCCGCCATCGGCTTCGTCGTCTTCGCCCGCGGGCACGACGACGACCCGAAGGAGAAGGCCGCGGCGCCGGCCCAGGGATCCCAGAGAGCGCCCGCGCAGGCACCGGTCACCCTGATCGGCGACGGCTCCACGTCGAACACCGGAGAGCAGCCGGGCCGGCTCAAGCCGGAGAAGCTCGCGCCGGGCCAGGCCCCGCCGCAGTTCGTGGTGTTCTCCTGGGACGGCGCCGGCGAGGACGACAAGAAGTTGTTCTCCCGCTTCCGCCAGGTGGCCAAGGAGAGCAACGCCAAGATGACGCTGTTCCTGTCCGGGGTGTACGTGCTGCCGGAGGCCAAGCGGGCCAGGTACCAGCCGCCGCACAAGCCGATCGGCGCCTCGGACATCGGCTACCTCGACGACGCCCACCTGCGGATGACACTGGAACAGATCGGCGCCGCGTGGAACGAGGGCCACGAGATCGGCACGCACTTCAACGGCCACTTCTGCGGGCCGAGCGGCGGCGGTTCGTGGTCGGCCGACGACTGGCGCAGCGAGGTCGAGCAGGCCAGGGCGTTCGTCAAGAACTGGAAGACCAACACGGGCTGGGCCGACATGCCGGCGCTTCCGTTCGACTACGACAAGGAACTTATCGGCGGCCGGGCGCCGTGCCTGGAGGGCCAGAAGGCACTGCTCGCGGCCGGGCCGTCGCTGGGCTTCCGCTATGACGCGAGTTCGCCCGGTGGGCGCCAGGTGTGGCCGGGCAAGGTGAACGGGACGTGGGACCTGCCATTGCAGCAAATCCCGCTGCCGGGACGCAAGTTCGAGGTCTTGTCGATGGACTACAACGTGATGTTCAACCAGTCGCGCACGGTCAAGGGCGACCCGGCCAAGTTCCGGGAGTGGGAGGACCAGGCGTATGCGAGCTACATGGCCGGCTTCGACCGCGCGTACGCCGGGAACCGGGCGCCGCTGCTGATCGGCAACCACTTCGAGGGGTGGAACGGCGGCATCTACATGAGGGCCGTCGAGCGCACCATGCGGACGGTGTGTGTGCGACCGGAGACGAAGTGTGTCAGCTTCCATGACCTGGTGGACTGGCTCGACGTGCAGGATCCTGTGGTACTCGCGAACTTGCGGACGTACGAGATCGGCGCGAAGCCGAATTGGTCGACACTCTCGGCGCCTGTTGCTCCTGCCGCTCCCGCGGTTCCGGCGGTGGCTTCCGGCAGGAAGCAGGCTGCGGTTGTGCGGGACCGGTACTGATCGGGCCTGCGGCCCACTTGGCCTCAAGCGCCGGCCGGGCTGGGTGGCCTCAAGCGCCGGCCGGGCTGGGTGGCCTCAAGCGCCGGCCGGGCTGGGTGGCCTCAAGCGCCGGCCGGGCTGATTTGGCCTCAAGTGTCGGCCCGGCTGGGTGGCCTCATGCGCCGGCCGGGCTGGAGCGGGGGCGGCTGGCCGGGAACCGATTCTCCGCGCGGGGAATGTTGAGTGGGCAACTATCGTTGGAGCGAGCAAGGCCCGGGACAGCCGGGACCGTACTCGTATCCGAGGAGCAGGCCATGCCCGCCGTCACCGTTTCCAACCCGCTGGCCCTGCCGCGTCTGCCGGAACCCGGTCTCGACGCGCGGCCGCGCCCCGTACTCGCCGTCACGACCGCGCCGAGCGGTGTCGAGGGTGAGGGCTTCCCGGTTCGCCGCGCCTTTGCGGGCGTCAACCAGAGCCACCTCGACCCGTTCATCATGATGGATCAGATGGGCGAGGTGGATTACCAAGCCGGTGAGCCCAAGGGCACCCCGTGGCACCCGCACCGCGGCTTCGAGACGGTCACCTACATCATCGACGGCACCTTCGTACACCAGGACTCGCACGGCGGTGGTGGCGTCATCACCGACGGCGACACCCAGTGGATGACTGCCGGCTCCGGCCTGCTGCACATCGAGACTCCGCCGGAGTCTCTGGTCATGTCGGGCGGGCTCTTCCACGGACTCCAGCTCTGGGTGAACCTGCCCGCCTCGGACAAGATGATCAAGCCGAAGTACCAGGACATCCGGGGCGGCAGCGTGAAGCTCCTCGCCTCCGAGGACGGCGGCGCCCTGGTCCGCCTGATCGCCGGTGGGATCGGCGGCTACGAGGGGCCCGGCATCACCCACACGCCGATCACGATGACCCACGTGTCCGTGAACCCCGGCGCCCAAGTCACCCTCCCCTGGCGATCCGACTTCAACGCCCTGGCCTACAGCCTGGCCGGCAGCGGCTCGGCGGGCATCGAGCGGCGCCCGTTCCACCTGGGCCAGGCCGTCGTCTTCGGTGATGGCGACTCGCTTACCATTCGGGCCGACGAGGTACAGGACTCCCGCAGCGCCAACTTCGAGGTGGTACTCCTCGGCGGGCAGCCGATCCGGGAACCGGTCGCCTGGTACGGCCCTTTCGTGATGAACAGCCACCGCGAGTTGCAGCAGGCGATGGAAGACTTCCAGGCCGGTCGCCTGGGCACCGTCCCCACTTCCTGATGCGCTGACCAAGACGGGCGGTCGGTCCGGGTGGTTCTCGGACCGACCGCCCGTCTGCCAGGCGTCCAAGGCGCTCATGAGGGTCATCGACGCCGTGGCGGGCTTGAGTGCGGTGATCCCGTCGGGACGTGGCGATCCCGATCGTCGACCGATCGTCGACCGATCGAAACCGGCCGGCTCGCGGTGTTCGGTGCCGAGGGCACGATCGACCTCCGGGCCGATGTCCGACAGGATTCGAACAAGCCGAACCTCAAGGTGAGCGTCCCCGGTGGGCAGCCGATCGGCGAGGAAGTCGCCTGGTATGGCCTGTTCGTGATGAACGTGCACGCCGAACTTGCGCAGGCGTTCGACGACTTCAAGGCGGGTCGGAAGGGAAGGATGCCGGCGGACCGGATCTGACGGCCGGTCAACCGTGGCCGAAGATCATCGGCGGGGCATCTGACGCATCGTCAGAGCCCTTAGAGTGCAAGGGAATGCCTTACAGGGGCGAGCGCGTGGGCTACGCAACGGAGCCGACCGGTCGCCCCTTGACGCTGTCCCGCCCACTGGCCACACTGAACAAGGTCAAATGGAACGTACCGGTTTGCCGCGCTATGAGCGCGGCCTGCGGAAAGAGGAGTGGAGCCGTCACCTCACCACCGTGAGCTCCGCCGCCGGGTCGAAGTGGCCCCGGTCGACGGGCGCGATGTGACACCGGACGAGAGGAGTCCGCGTATGTCCTGGCCCTCCCGGGTGGCACACGGCATCGGCGACGGTGACCGACGGCCGCCCCACGCTTCATATTTCGCCAATTCGCCGACCGGTTCGCGGGCGATCGATCCGGCTTCGATCGGTGCGTTGCCCACAGGCGCTCCGTCGACCCGTGTCCGGTCCGATGCGACCGGGTCCTGGGGGACGTGATGGCCGACGGCTGGCGTAAGAAGTTCGTGGAGAGCACGGTCAAGACTCGGGCCTCGTCCACGAACTGGATCGCGCTGAAGATCATCCACTCGAACGTGCTCACGATGCTCATCCTCGGCACCGCCGCGCTGTTCGCGGTGGTTTTGCACCTCAAGGGACGTGCGCGCGATGGTGAGTTGTTCGCGCTCGCGGTCGCGGCGCCGTGGATACTGGCGGCATATCGGCACAGCCGTGCCTGCAAGCCGTGTCCACGTCAGTCGGGAGGGGGATAGGCGATGAGCGCGTACGAACCGCCACCGCCCCCCGAGGCACGCGGACTTCGGCTCGGCGACCTGGTCCGTCGACGCCACCTCGTCGATCCCGATGATGAGGAGCCGGCCTTCCCGGCGCATCGCGAGGAGCGTGCGAGCAAGCCCTCGCGCGAGTCCCGCGCCCCTCGGGACGACGACGAGCCCTCCTGGCGGCGGGACTTGCGGGAGCGTCGGAAGCACGAGCGGGACGCGGCCGCCGCGGTCGAGGCCCGGCGTACGACCGAGCGCGCGAGCGGTTCGGACGCGCGCCCCGGACGCGCCGCCGACGCCCGACGTGCCGAGGAGGCGCGCCGGGCCCAGGCACAGCGGGCCGAGCGCGGCACCACCGGCGCGGCGGACCGTGCGGCGCGGCCCACGGTGCGGCACGTGATGAAACCCCGCGACCCGGGGCGCCACAACGCCCCCGCGACGCCCGTCGAGAGCGCGCGCAAGCTGCCGTGGCGCAAGTCGGCGAAGGCGGCCGGCTCGGCCGCGGGCCCGGCCGCGGGCGCCGTCG